>WRGS01000216.1 GCA_009787075.1 Paludibacter sp. | reverse complement strand
TAATTAGATAAAATTATAAAATTATTACAAATTACTATTGGGGAATAAATTCAGGTTTTTGTATTCCAATTTCAACTCGTTCCGTCGCATTTGCATTTGAGTATCAGGATTTTTTAATTCAATTTTATCATATTTTTTCAGATATTCCATTTCTTAAAAAAATGGAATATCTATAAGCGTTTCGCATTTCAAATACTTATTCTCACCTCACACAGCATTGCAAATGCTGTGGAACAGAATTATAACTAAATTTGAAACACTACCTTTCATCTATTGTAAAACCACCTTCTTCAAACACTTCAAAAGATTTCTGCCATATAAATGGACCAACATAAATAGTTTTATCTATTTTATCCCCCTTAATATTTAACCGCCAAAATGGACACTTTGTAACATGAATCTTTTTTAAGTCATCAGTGGTTTTAATATGTTCCTCATTCAAATTAAACCAATTAGTTGCTATAAAAAAACGATTTCAGTGTCACAGATATTAAAGCCAACTACTCTACCACTTAAAATCCAAAATAAAAAGATTCCTATCATTAAATATAATTTGAACTTTTTATTATCAAATTTCAAATATCGAACTATAAATAATACACAAAACAAAATTATAGGTAAGATACCTAATTTGGTAGTGTATACACAAGAAGTACTGCCATACATAAAAACAGGGTCTTTATAGCAAATCAGCATTAAAAATGCCCCAACAAGCAATGCAACAATTGTGAAAATAATTTTTTCCTTTCATATTTATATCCTTATGTTAGTTGTTCGTTCCGCCGCTTTTGCAAATTCGGCGGTTTTTGAATACAAGCATTGCAAATTCTGCAAAACGGTAAAACCTTCTAAAACTCCATCAAATACGCTTTTATAAATCCGTCAAGGTCGCCGTCCATAACAGCCTGCACGTTAGATGTTTGGTAGTTTGTGCGATGGTCTTTCACTCGACGGTCGTCAAAAACATACGAGCGGATTTGGCTGCCCCACTCTATTTTCTTTTTCCCTGCTTCCACTTTGGCGGTTTCGGCGCGGCGTTTTTCTATTTCAAGTTCATAAAGTTGCGATTTCAACAACCGCATAGCATTGTCTTTATTGCCAAACTGCGAACGGCTTTCTGTATTTTCTATCACAATTTCATCAGGCTGATTGGTAACAGGATTTGTGAATTTATAGTGCAGCCGCACGCCTGTTTCCACTTTATTAACGTTCTGTCCGCCTGCTCCAGAAGAGCGAAAAGTATCCCACGACAAGTTAGCAGGATTGATTTCTATTTCAATCGTATCGTCAATAAGCGGCACAACGAACACCGAAGTAAAAGAAGTCATTCGTTTTCCCTGCGCATTAAACGGCGACACGCGCACAAGCCGATGTACGCCGTTTTCCGATTTGAGAAATCCGTATGCCTTATCGCCCTCAATCTGCATCGTAACGGTTTTAATTCCTGCGTCGTCGCCTGCTTGATAATTTGTAATTTCGCAACGGTAGCCCTGCCGCTCACACCAGCGTTGATACATACGGAAAAGCATTTCTGCCCAATCCTGCGCCTCAGTGCCGCCCGCGCCCGCAACAATTTTTATCACCGCGCCCATCTGGTCTTCTTCTTTGGAAAGCATATTTTTCATTTCCAAACTTTCCACAAGCGCAAGCGCCTTGCTGTACGCAATGTCAACTTCCTGCTCGGTAGCAACATCTTCACGGAAAAAATCGTACGCCAACTGCAATTCATCGCAGGCGGCGGCAATTTCATTGTAGCCGTCAATCCATTGTTTTATAGATTTAACTTTTTTCATTTGCGCCTCCGCTGCTTTGGCATCGTTCCAAAAATCAGGGACTTGCGTGCGAATTTCTTCTTCACTTAACTGTATCAACTTTTGGTCGATGTCAAAGATACCTCCTCAACGCATCTCGGCGTTCCAACAGGTCTTTTAGTTGGTCTGTGGTTATCATTTTTTTTACAAATATTAAAAATTAAAATTATTGACTGTTTTTTAAATACAATTTAATTGTTAAATGTATTTTAAAATTATAAATTTTTTATAAAAATATCGTTTCTTTAATAATTTCAGCAACGGTTGGGTGGGGAAAAACCACTTTTTGCCATTGAGAAAGCGTTAATTTCTGCTCAATTGCCATACACGTGCCAAAAATTATTTCGCTTGCAGGATTGCCGATTATATGCACGCCGATAATTTCGCCGCGCTTGTTCGTCAGAACTTTACAAAGCCCTGCGCCGCCTTCATTTTCTGCAACAAACCGCCCTGAATATGCCAGCGGCAATTTTTTCACTTCATATTCAATGCCGTTTTCTTTTGCCGTCTCTTCGGTTTGCCCAACTGCTGCCACTTCGGGATTAGTATAAACCACGCTCGGAATTGCCTCATAGTGCATAAAATCTTCTTTGCCTGTGAGATTATTAACCACAACTTCACCCTCGCGGCTGGCTGTGTGCGCAAGAAGCGAAAAACCTGTTACATCGCCCGCTGCAAACACATTTTCAACATTTGTACGCATCTTTTCATCAACTTTAATACCGCCTTTGAAAAGTTCCACTCCAATATTTTCAAGTCCAAAGCCATCGGTTGCCGCCCGCCGTCCAACACTTATCAAAATTTTTTCTCCTTCAACACATTCAATCGCGTCCGCTTTTTCAAACAACACTTTATTGCCGTCAATGCGGACAACTTTAGCATTCAGATGAAAATTAATGCCTTTTTTGGAATAAATATCGCGCAGCATTGCCGAAATTTCACTGTCGTTGTTTCCCAAAATTTCGGGCAGCATTTCTATAACCGTTACCTCAGTGCCGATACTGTTGTAAAAACTTGCGAATTCCATTCCAATTACCCCGCCGCCAATTATCACAAGCGATTGCGGTTGCTGTTTTAAATTCAGGATTTCACGGTTTGTTAAAACCGTATCGCCCGCCTCGTTTAAGCCTTCAATCTGCGGGACAAACGCCTGCGAACCTGTGCATATTAAAAGATTTTTTCCAAAATATTTTTCATTATTACATTGAATTTCAATGCTTTCCGCAGTGCGTTTTTCAATAATCGCCTCGCCTTTGATTACCGTAACATTATTCTGCTGCATTTTGCTATTTACGCCTGCAACAAGTTTGCGCACGATTTTATTTTTTCTTGCAACAATTTTTTCAAAATCGAAATGCACATTTTCTGCAAAAACGCCGTATTTATCAGCATGCAAAGCATTTTCGTAGGTTTTTGCGCTGTAAAGCAGCGTTTTTGTGGGAATGCAGCCTTCGTTGAGGCACACGCCGCCCATCATATTTTTTTCAAATAAAAGAACACTCAAATCTTTGTGTCCCGCTCGCTCGGCGGCTACATAGCCCGCAGGTCCGCCACCGATTATTATTAAGTCGAACATTTATTATTTATATAAAGATTGTGTTAAATTTTTATTTAATTTATTCTTTGTTTTTACTGTCAAGCCAAATTGTAACAGGTCCGTCGTTTGTAAAACTTATTTTCATATCTGCACCGAAAACGCCTGTTTTTATTTTTTCCGACAATTTATTTTCTAAAATATTTACAAAATTTTCGTACATCGGAATTGCCGCCTCAGGCTTTGCCGCGCGGATATAAGACGGACGATTGCCTTTTTTGGTCGATGCAAAAAGCGTAAATTGACTTACCGCCAAAATCTCCGCACCAACATCAACAACCGATAAATTCATAACTCCATTTTTATCGTCAAAAATTCGCATTTGCACAATTTTTTGGGCAAGATATTCAATATCTTCATGCGTATCGGCATTTTCTATTCCAACAAAAAGCAAAAGTCCTTTTTCTATTGACGAAAAAACCGTTCCGTCAATCACAACTTTCGCATCTGTAACTCGCTGAATTAAAACTCTCATTTCAATTTACAAATTAAACAATTCTATCTTCTTTTTCCAACTTCTATCATCACAAATTTTCCGAAAGCAATTCATCAAGTTGTTCAGGGGTGATTTTAGATTTTATTTTTCCATTAATTGCAAACGACATTTCTCCTGTTTCTTCCGAAACCACAATCGCCATTGCGTCCGTATGTTCGGTAATTCCGATAGCGGCGCGGTGGCGCAAACCCAGCGATTTGGGAATTTCATTGCTGCGCGAAACAGGCAAAATACAACCCGCTGCAAGCAACCGCCTGCCCGAAACAATCAACGCACCATCGTGCAAAGGACTGTTTTTGAAAAATATATTTTCAATCAACCGCGAATTAACATTGGCATCAATAGTTTCGCCCGATTGTACAAAATAATCCAAATCGTTGCTGCGTGCAATCACAATCAGTGCGCCGACATTATTACGCGCCAAATTGCGGCAAGCCATCACAATTTGCATCATTTCAAGATTATTATCGGTTTGAACATCGGAAACAAACATTTTTCTGAACGCTTTGGTAAAACTCCACTCTTTGCCAGAGCCGATTCGCGAAAAAAATCGGCGAATTTCATCGCGGAAAATCACAATAATAGCAAAACCGCCCACGCTCATAATTTTGTTCAAAATTCCGCCCAAAAGTTCCATTTGCAGCACACGCGAAACAATATACCAAATTACAATAAATATAAGCACGCCGAAAAAAACTGCCGTTCCGCCGCTTTTTTTAAGTACACGATAAGCGTAATACAGCACCACCGCCACTGATAAAATATCAAATATTTCTTTTATGCCAAATTGAAGTCCTAACACTATAAAATTTTAAAATTAAATTTATTAAATAAAAAACGTAAAACAATTTACTATCTGATTGTTTGTTATTTATTTTAAATTATTATTTTAAATAAAAATAATTTTGCAAAAATACAAATATTTTTAAAAATTACATTACTTTTGCCTCAAAGTTTTATTAAAAAATGCTTTTAAATATTGAAACATCTACAAGCATCTGTTCGGTTGCTTTGAGTGAAGGTGAAAAATTGCTTTTCAGCGTTGAAGATACGCAGGGGCAAAATCACGCGGCTTTATTGAGCGTTTTTGTAGAAAAAGCGTTAGAGTTTGGCAAGCAAACAGGCGGAAAAATTGACGCAATAGCCGCAAGCGCAGGTCCTGGTTCTTACACAGGCTTGCGCATTGGCGTTTCCACAGCCAAAGGGTTGTGTTTCGGGTTTGATGTTCCGTTGATTGCTATTGATACTCTGCAAGTTATCAACGCTGCCGCAAAGCGTAAAATTGATGTTTTTGAAAAAAATGCTTTGCTCTGCCCAATGATTGACGCGCGGCGGGCAGAAGTGTTTTGTGCGCTGTATAGAAACGACGGAACAGTTTTTGGCGAAATCAGAGCGGAAATTATTACCGAAAATTCTTTTGCCGACATTTTGGAAAACAATATCATTTATTTTTTCGGCAATGGTTCAAATAAGTGTGTGCCGCTGTTGCAGCACCATAATTGCCGTTTTATCGACAATGTTTTTCCTTTGGCAGAAAATATGATTACGCTTGCAAACGAAAAATTTCAGCAGAAACAGTTTGCAGATGCCGCATATTTTGAGCCTTTTTATTTGAAAGAATTTCAGGCAACAAAGGCTAAAAAAATTCTTCTTTGAAATTTTTTATGTACTTTTGCACTCTGAAAATTTTACAAAAAAATTTTGTTAATTTTTTAAACAAACTCTTAATAATCTCTATATAGAGCGAATTTTGATAAAAATTCAGATGAAAAAATATTTAGCAACAATTTTAAATCTTTAAATAAAATAAAAATATAATGCAAAAAGTAAGTTATGCTTTGGGGTTAAGTTTGGGTAGTAACCTGATTCACAGTGGAATAAAAAATTTAGATTATGCAGAATTTTTAGACGGCGTGAAAACTGTTTTTGAAAATACGCAACCAAAAATTTCTATAAATGAGGCACAGGATACATTAAATCAGTTTTTTACGAAACTGCAAGATGAAAAAGGAGCGAAAGCCAAAACCGAAAGCGTTGCGTTTTTGGAAGAAAATAAAAAACGTGCAGAAGTGGTAACTTTGCCCAGCGGTTTGCAATACGAAATCCTGCAAAAAGGTACGGGTGTTGTTCCAAAATCGACTGACACAGTGGAAGTTCATTATCACGGAACTTTGCCCGACGGCACAGTTTTCGATTCGTCTGTTGTGCGTGAAACGCCCGCCATTTTTGGCGTTACCCAAGTTATTCAAGGTTGGGTTGAGGCTTTGCAGTTGATGCCTGTAGGCTCAAAATGGAAACTTTTTATTCCTTCGCACCTTGCATACGGCGCACACGGAACAGGCAGTATTCCGCCGCATTCCGCGCTCGTATTTGAAGTTGAATTGCTGAATATACAAAATAATAATTTTAAATAATAAATATAAAAAATGAAAAAAATTAGTTTCATAACAATTATTGCATTGCTCTGTTTTTTGAGCGTTAATGCGCAAAACAAAGTGCGCCCTAAAAAATCTGTTGCACCGCCAACAAGTCAATTGTTGCAAAACAAAAGAGATTCTGTAAGTTATGCCTTTGGCGTATATGTGGGCAATGATTTTGCTCGTAATCTGAAAACATTTCCGGGAATGGAGATAAATTCCGATATGCTGCTCAAAGGAATGCATCAGGCATTTGCAGGCGACAGTGTGCCGATGAGTGCAGAATTTGCAAGTATGTATTTTCAGCAGTATATTATGATGGCGCAGCAGCAGGAAGCCGCAGTAAAACAAGCCGAGGGTCAGGCGTTTTTAGACCAAAACAAAAAACGTCCCGAAGTGAAAGTTACCCAAAGCGGACTGCAATATGAGGTTATCAAGCAAACAGACGGACCAAAACCCGCTGCAACCGACAATGTAAAAGTGCATTACACAGGTAAATTAATTGACGGCACGGTGTTCGACAGTTCTGTTGAGCGCGGCGAACCTGCTACTTTTCCGCTTAATGCCGTTATTGCGGGCTGGACAGAAGGCGTGCAACTGATGTCAGTCGGTTCTAAGTACAGATTTTTCCTTCCTTACAACATCGCATACGGCGAGCAAGGCTCAGGTCCTATTCCGCCTTATGCAACCTTGATTTTTGACGTAGAATTGTTGGATATTAATCCTGCGGAATAAAAAATCTTAATTAATAAGCTTCTCTCAAAAAAAGAGGAACTTTTTGCTACCCTTCGTTTTGAAAAAAACGAGGGGTAATTTTTTGGATTACAAATTCTAAAAAAACTACAAATAATGCGCTATACACTGTAATATTATTTTGACGGGGCTAAATAATTGAAAGGAACAGCGGGAATATTTCTTAAAACTGTGTATAACACAATGATTATCAGAATGATATATACGATTTTATTGTTGTATAAAAAAATCGGTCTATATTTTTTATCAAAAATAAAATTGTAAAACCAAACGCCTGCAAGATAAAGAAAAAAAGGCAAAAAAACAGTCAGCAGTGGGTTGTAGCACAAAGATTGCGCAATTTGCAAATTCAGAAGACAATGTATTGTACGCTGCGAGCCGCAACCTGTGCAATACAGCCCTGTCATTTTATAAACAGGACAAACGAGAAACCATTCTTTTGAAGGGTTAAAATGTTGATAAACAAAAATGAAGATTGCCCCCGCGCAAATGCACAGAAGCAATCTAAAAACCGTTTTGCAATTATTTTTAGTAATTACCATACGCTGCGGCAAATCCGCCTAATACTACTATGATAATCCAAATAATAATACATACGCCACCTACAATTGCCGAAATAATAGACCATTTTTTAGCGTCATCGGCTGCCTTTCTCGCTTCGTCGTATTGTCCGTTCAGCCAAAGCGTATTCACTTTTGTAGCACGCACAATAGCGTAAATTCCGCCCGGAAGGCAACATAAAATTGTAACTAAAATCGCCCAAACAAGATTGTTATCGGGCGCAGGACCTTGTGGATTGTTGTTGAAATTTTCCATACTACTTTTTTACAATGAGTTTTTAAATTAAAATTTAATAAAGTGCAAAGTTAATATTTATTTCTTATATGCAAATTTTTATTTATCAAAAACCTAAAAAATAACTTCTACTTCCAATTTCAGATTTATTGCAAATTTTTCTTTTATGCTTTTTTGAATTTCTTGAGCCAAAGCGAGAATTTCCGCTCCTGCCGCACTTCCCTGATTTACAAGCACTAATGGTTGCGCCGCATTAACGGCGGCACGCCCACGCTGTTTTCCTTTCCAGCCGCATTGCTCAATAAGCCACGCCGCAGGAATTTTTACAAGTTCTTCATTGACAGGATAATAAGGAATTTCAGGATAGGTTTTTTTCAATTTTTCAAAATGTGCAATGCAAATATATGGATTTGTGAAAAAACTGCCCGCATTTCCTTTAATTTTCGGATTTGGCAATTTACTGTCGCGTATGGAAATTATTGTAGCTCTGATGTTTGAAAGATTTATTTCTGAATAATTTTTTAAAATTTCCTGTTTTAAATTTGCATAACTCAAATTAAAATTCGGCTTTTTTGAAAGGCAAAATTCAACTGCGGTAACAATTTTCTTTCCTTTCAAATCGGTTTTAAAAACACTTGTGCGGTAATCGTATTGACACTCGGAATTTGTAAAAATTTGCTTTTCAAGTGTTTGAATATCAATAGTTTCTACCGTTTGCACAATATCTGAAATTTCCACACCGTAAGCCCCAATATTTTGCACTGCCGCCGCACCTGTTTGGCTGGGAATAAGTGAAAGATTTTCCGCGCCAATATAATTATTTGTTACACAATAATTTACAAAATCATCCCAAACAACTCCGCTGCCAACTCGCAAAAAAACTTCGCCGTCTGTTTCTGCCATTTTTTCAATAAATTTTATTTTGGAATAAAGAATAATTCCCTCAAAATCAGATACAAACAATAAATTGCTGCCGCTGCCAATTTGCAGCAGTTTTTCGCGCCTCGCAATATCGGATTCAAGTAATTGGTAAAGTTCTTCAATGTTTTGATATTCAGCGAAATATTTTGTGCGCACGTCAATTCCGAAAGAATTATACGGCAAAAGCGAAATATTGTTTAAAATATTCATTTTCACTCAATTACATTTGCTTTAAGCAATGAATTTACAAAATTTTCGGCATCGATAGTCGCCCGTTCCGCGTCAATTTCAAAACGCTCGGTAAGGGCGACAGCCATATCTTCGACAGTAAAATCTTTACCTACAAACTCGTTGTAAAGCCATTCGGCAGTTTGATTGAAACTAACGACTTTGGTCAAATCAACGCCCGCTTTTCCCTGAACTACAAGAATTTTTTCACCTGCTATATCTCTGATTTTCAGACCATTTTTTATTTTCATATTTCTATTAATTTTTATTTGATTATTTGATTTAATTTAGAATCTGTTTAATTTTATTTAATCTATAAGAAAAACAACAAAAACAATGCATAATAAATATAATATCTAAATTTTTCAAACAGACTCTTATTGATTTTTTTTGCAAAGATAAATTTATTTTTTGAGAAAAAAATAAAAATAATTGATTTTCACTGAAAATTAACTACTTTTGCACTAATATTTGTCTTTATCCGTTTTAAAAAAAATGACAGACACTTTCCATCAAATAGAAAATCGCTCGCGCTTAGCGGGTTCAGGCGGCTCAATTATTATTTTGGGTGTGTTGCTTTTACTGCTGCTTTTTACCTATTTGCCTAAAATAGAACAACATAGCGAAGAAGTTATTATGGTAAGTTTTGGCGATTCGTTTGATGGCGGTGGAACAGGCGGCGATTATGGTGGCTCGGCAGGCGGTAAAATTGACGCAGGCGGATATGCAACCCAGCAAACCACTGAACAGCCTTTGGCTCAATCGGTTACGCAACCTATTGTTTCGCCAAACAATGCAGTTGTTACTCAAGACGACAATTCTGGTGCGTATGCACAACAACAGGCAGCACAGCAGCAGGCAGAACGTCAAAAGGCGATTGCTGATGCGGAGGCAGCACGTATTGCCGAGCAACAGCGGCAGGCAGCCATAGATAAAGCAAATCGCTTTGGCAGTGCATTAGCGGGCAGTGCGCAATCGGCGCAGGGGACAGGAACAGGTTTTGGCGCAGGTTCAGGAACAGGCAACGCATCAGGAAACGGTTCAGGCAATGGAACAGGCAGCGGCGCAGGCGTAGGCAGCGGAGACGGCAACGGACGGCAGGGAAATCCCGCAGGGCGCGGAAATCCAAACGGCTCATTATCGCTGCAAGGAAGAGAACTTGTACAAACTTCATTGCCAAAATACGATAGCAATGACGAGGGAAAAATCACGGTGGATATTACTGTAAATGAACGGGGAGAAGTTACAAGCGCATCAATAGGAAAACCAACAACAATTTCTAACCCTAAAATGCTCAATGAAGCAGTGGCGGCAGCGAAAAAAATCCGCGTTACCACAGGCGACGGCAACGTGCGCGGTACAATTACATATATATATAAATTGAATTAATTGTAGTAGGAATTACAAAAACAAAGGGTAAGCTTACTACGTCGCACCGCTACAACCTTCTACCCTTGCTGCGGTCAAGCCCTGGGGGAATTCAAAGGGAGCTGGTCGCGTAGGACTTACCCAGCGCAAAAGTACTGCTTTTAGTGTAAACTGCAAAATTTTTTTTCAATTTTTTTAAAATAACTTGCTTTGTTCTTTTTTTGTATTTTGTAACTCTTTGATTTTATGGTATGCAATGTCGCGCTCATGACAAATTTTATCTATTTCACGCCGCAATTCATCATTTTTATAGCAGATATGAAAAACCTTGTCGGTCAGCACTTGATTGTCTTTTTCCAATTGAGCAATTTTTTCCAATAAACCTGTTCCTGCAATTTTTTCGGGATTTGATACGATTTTTAATTTTATTTTTTCTTTAAAAATAAAAAATAAAACAGCCATAATTATAACACAAAGCGCAATAATCACCCATTTTAATGGAATTTTTTCAATGAGATTTTGCTTTGGCTGAATATTTTGTACATTTGTAGCAGACTGGATAACGGCTGTATCTTTTCGCAAAGTATCTTGTACAACTGATTGGATTTTAATATTTTGCTGATTTTGTGGTAAAAGTTCCTTTTGTAAATATGTTTTCAAGGCTGCCTTTTCTTCTTTTAAAAAAACATTAAAACTGCCATCTGCGCCTCTTGGCTGGTTGGTTGGCAAGGCGAGCAACTGCTCAATCAGACGAGATTTATCCCAGCTTTTATCAAAATCCGCTTTTTTATTCTCAATAAATTCAACCAAAATTTTTCCATTTGGGTAACTTTTCAGAGGTACAAGCATTTTGGCTCGCAAATTTGCATTTTCAAAATTAACATCAGCGAGTACTTTTTTTATACGGTTGTTGTAATCGCTACGAAATATTTGTGAAATACTTGTATCGTCAATTTTTTTGTCAAAATAGGCTTTCAGGTATTTGCAATTAATAAAATCAACCCATTTTTCGTAAGCAGTGTGGTCAATTTCCTGCGAAAACAAGGCTGCATTGCACACAAATGTAAAAATCAGTGTAATTGTAATTTTTTTCATGATATCTGCTGTTCTTTCCAAATAAAAAATTTTTGTTGCAAAATTATAAAATTTTTCTTTAATAGAAAAAGATTTAACCATAAAGTTACATTAAGTAGTTGAAATTACTTTATAATTTTTATCACAAAAAAAGAGCGATAATTTCGCTCTTTTTAGTTTATGCATCAATATTTGCGTAAGTTGCATTTTCTTCGATGAATTGTCGTCTTGGGGCAACATCATCGCCCATAAGCATCGAAAAAGTGTGGTCGGCAATGGCGGCATTTTCTATTGTAACCTGCCGCAAAGTACGATTTTCAGGATTCATTGTGGTTTCCCAAAGTTGCTTGTCGTTCATTTCGCCAAGCCCTTTGTAGCGTTGAGTGTGAATTCCGCTTTCGTTGCCGCCGCCAAATTCCTGAATAAAAGCAACCCGCTGTTGCTCGTTCCAGCAATAACGCTCATTTTTCCCTTTTTTGCAAAGATAAAGCGGCGGAGTAGCAATATAAAGATAACCTTGCTCAATAAGTTCTTTCATATGACGGAAAAAGAAAGTCATAATCAGGGTTGCAATGTGGCTACCGTCAACATCGGCATCGGTCATAATTATTATTTTATGATAACGCAATTTTACAGTATTCAACGCTTTAGAATCGTCTTCTGTTCCGATTGTAACTCCTAAAGCGGTGTAAATATTGCGAATTTCTTCGCTTTCAAAAACTTTATGCTGCATTGCTTTTTCAACATTTAGAATTTTCCCCCGCAAAGGTAAAATCGCCTGAAACTGACGGCTGCGTCCCTGTTTTGCTGTTCCACCTGCCGAATCTCCTTCTACAAGGAAAAGTTCGCAGTTTGCAGGATCTTTATCGGCGCAGTCGGCAAGTTTGCCCGGCAGCCCGCCGCCCGAAAGCGGCGATTTCCTCTGCACTTTAAGCCGTGCATTTCGTGCCGCCTCACGTGCCTGAGCTGCAAGAATTACTTTTTCCACAATAGTTTTTGCTTGCTTTGGATGTTCTTCCAAATAATTTCCTAACGCTTCGCCAACTGCCTGATCAACAGTTCCCATTGTTTCATTATTGCCAAGTTTGGTTTTGGTTTGTCCTTCAAACTGTGGTTCGGCTACTTTTACGGAAATAATTGCAGTCAGCCCTTCACGAAAATCATCGCCCGAAACATCAACTTTCGCCTTTTCGAGCATTTTATTATCGTCTGCATATTTTTTCAAAGTACGTGTAAGTCCGCGCCTGAAACCTGCAACGTGCGTTCCGCCTTCAATGGTATTAATATTATTGACGTAAGAATGAGTGTTTTCGTTAAACGTTGTGTTATAGGTCATTGCAATTTCCACAGGCGTACCGAATTTATCGGTGCTGATATGAATAATATCGTCAATAAGTTGTTCGCGCGTGCCTTCGAGGTAACGAATAAAATCGCGCAAACCTTCTTGAGAATAATAAATTTCCGTCTTTGGTTCGGGCATCATTTCCGAAACCCGTTCGTCTGTAAGCGTAAGTTTTACTCCCGCATTGAGAAACGAAAGTTCGCGCAAACGGTTTGAAAGTACATCAAAATTGAAATTTGTTGTTTCTTTAAAAATTTCGTTATCAGGATGAAAAGTAATTGTCGTTCCGAGTTTTTCGGTTGTTCCGACAATTTCAACCTGCGTTATGGCTTGTCCGCGCGAATATTTTTGTTCGTAAATTTTGTTATCTCTATATACCTGCGCCGTCAGCAAATCCGACAGTGCATTAACCACCGAAACGCCAACTCCGTGCAACCCGCCCGAAACTTTATAACTGTCTTTATCGAACTTTCCGCCCGCACCAATCTTTGTCATAACCACTTCAAGAGCCGATTTTTGCTCTTTTTCGTGAAAATCGACAGGAATACCGCGCCCGTTGTCGCTTACAGAAACGCTGTTGTCGGGGTGAACAACGACATCAATCCTGTCGCAAAAACCAGCCATCGCCTCGTCAATAGAATTGTCAACTACCTCATAAACAAGATGATGCAAGCCTTTTGTTCCAACATCGCCGATATACATCGAAGGGCGCATACGCACATGTTCCATTCCTTCAAGCGATTGGATTTTACTCGCATCATAATTTGAATTACCGTTTATTTTCTTTTCTTCGCTCATATTTTCATTAAAAAAAACCTTTTTGCCGTTTTTTTAATATAATTTTATTATAAAAATTTAATAATCAAGCATTTTATCATGCTCAAAAAAACGTACAAAGATACAAAAAAAATTCGGTTTTCAAAAAAAATAATAGTTAAAAAGTTGTTTTTTTAAAAGCCCAAAAACCGCCTGCTGTCAATAACGCCAAAAATGTAGTGATATAAATGTTTGGATTTTTGAAAAATAAAATTAAAGCGGCAATGAAATTTTCTGAAATCCGCGAAAGCAAAAGCGGGAAATTTTCTGTAAAGTTAAAAAATTTGAATACTACGCCAACTAAAATTATCAACGCAATCGTCCAAATTATATAAGTTGTTGTATAAGAATTATTGGTCGAAGGAATTTTTTGAGAAACTTTTTGAGAAAATCCTTCGTCCAAAATTTCCATTTTATTAATTTTAAACAGTACATTCAAATCATTATTTTCATTTTTCTGTTTCATATTTTTTCTTTTTCTAAAATATTTCCAAGTTTCTTTTTTGCTCGGAAAATCAACGATTTTACTGTTCCTGCAGATATATGCATTGCTTTTGCAATTTTTTTTATTGGAAAATCTTCCATATAAAAAAGTAAAATTGCAGCGCGTTCCTGCGGATTTAAAACTTTTAAAAGTTGTTCAAAATCATAATTTTCCGTTGGCATCTTTGTTTGATAAATTTCAAAAGCTGCAACTTCCAGCGGCTCAAAATTTTCTTTTTTATTATTCCTGTAATCATAAAAAATATTATACGCGATGCGCGTAAGCCAAGTTGAAAAATTTGCTATTCCTTTGAATTGATGCAAGTTGAGATATGCTTTGATAAACGTTTCCTGCGCCAAATCGTCTGCCAGCATCGAATCGCCGCAGCAAAGATTGCGCAAAAAACGACGGACAAAGCCCTGATACTTAAGCGTCAAACTGTCGAAAGCGCGTTTGTCGCCAAGTATCAGCACTTTACCAATCAAAGTCAAATCATCGGCATTATTCATTTTTGTTTTGCTTTTCGTTCTTTTCCTGATTTCTCCTAAGCAAGCCAATCAGCAAAAATGCTGACCCAAACGCTGTGAAAAACGCCCCTATAAATATAAACGCAAAGGCTTGTTCCTTAAAATATCCCAAAAAAAACAAAATCCAAAAAACTACTCCTAAAAAAGTGAAAATAATGCCGCTTTTGAAATACTCAAACGAGCGTTTTTCTTCTTTTTTTACTGTAAAAAAGTTTTCTGGAAGCGGTTGCCCGCTTTCAATCGCCTTTTCCATTACTGCGTAACGCCGATTTTTCTCATTATTCAAATATTTGAAAATAATAGCAACAATGCCGACGGCTGCTGCAAAAAATGCAATCCCAATAGATATATCTTCCATAATACAAATTAAATTAGATTGTTAAACATATTTTTCTATTAGACGCAATAAAGGCAGCAAAAAGTTGCATGGATAATAAAATTTTCTAAAAAATTTTTCATTTTTAAATTTTTATTGTACTTTTGCACTACGAAATTATTCAAAAATTTCAATTTTTAAATTTGCTATTTAAAATTTCCAAATAATTTTAACAAAAAGAGCAACGGGATGTAGCTCAGCCCGGTAGAGTACGCGTCTGGGGGGCGTGTGGTCGCAGGTTCAAATCCTGTCATCCCGACAAAAAATCTTACAAAAAAAATGCTGATAATCAATCGATTATCAGCATTTCGCA
>WRGS01000215.1 GCA_009787075.1 Paludibacter sp. | reverse complement strand
TTTCACCATAAACATCTATTAAATAATTATTATTATCGATGATAATATTGTTAAATTTTTCAAAGAAATTAACATCAAAACTTGAATCGTCATCAGGAAAACTAACATATCGCACATCAAATTCGTGTTCTATCAAACACTCTATCCCTACATTTCTTGCTTTTGATAAAGACTGTTTTTCGGTTTGCAGTTCTACAATGACATTATTTGAATTTGAATATTTTTCCAAATTAAGAAATTGTTTGGTTTGATTAACAACAATCAACATAGTCTTTATTGTTTTATTATTTATGATTATGCTGTCAATCAATTTGTAAATATAATCAGTATTTATAAATGTGGTAATATACGCTATGTCAAATTTTTCTTTCATAATAATTGATACATTTGCTTTTTATTAAATGGCAATAAAGTTTTTTCCGCAAATAATTTAACAAGGTAAGGGCTTTTCAATACAAACCATATTCCCGACAAAAGTTTAGTTTTAATATTTCCTTTCCGCACCCCAAACTGTAAAATATAAAGTTGTTTCCAATGCAACCAACTTTTTGCCTCCGCTTGTCCGTTTTTTGTTAAATGAAACTTTTTTGTATAAACAGAATAAATATGTTTTAATTCTGTCATTGCATTTTTAATATCATTCCAATGCGGTTGGAAATCGCCAACAAGTCCAGATATAAGTCGTAAACTTTTAATAGCAACAGGCTTTCCTATTACCGATAAAATCATTTTTTCTGCCAAAGCCAGATGATTTTCGACTTGAATATTTTTTTTTGATTGTGTTTCACCCAATTCGTTGATACGATATACAAATAGATATTCTTTGATATTTCCCATTGGAATTTTTTCGAGTAACATTCTGCACCAAAGGTCATAATCTTCAAGAATGTATGATTGGGAAGATACTATATATCTAAACTTCTTCATTGTATCAGTTAATGCTAAAACAGAAGGATGAATCATTGGCGAATCGAACAAAGCAGTCAATAAAAATATTTCCGGTAACGATGCTATTTGCAGGCGTTTCTCAAATTTTCCTTTTCGATAAAATACAGTGAATGTACCGCAAACTTTCAAATTATTTTTTTCAACAAAATCCACTTGTTTTTCTATTCTAAACGGCAAAGAAAAATCGTCAGCATCCATTCTGGCAATATAATAACCCGAAGCCAAATCAACACCTTTATTCAAAGTATCAGTTAATTTTAAATTGATTTCGTTGCGTACAAGCATTATTCTTTCATCCTTTTCGGCTAAACGAGAAAGTATTTCAAAAGTTTTGTCGGTTGAGCAATCATCAATACATATTATTTCCAAATTAGCGTATGTTTGCTGCATAATAGACAACACTGCCTTTTCTACGTATTGTTCAGCATTATAGCAAGGAATTATTACAGATACTTTTTTATTGTTCATAATCTTATCCAATTTTCAGGAAAAATATCAGGTTCTTTGAAAGTGTTTTCATTAAACCAACGCTTTGGAGCAATAATTGTTTTGTGCGCATTTTGATTGTTATATGCAGCCCACCAACTAAACGTACTGTTGGCAATGATGTTTGTTTTGCAACGGCTCATTAAATATAAATCTAAAATACTGTCTTTGCCTTTATTACAATCTACAAATATTGCATTGGGAATATTCATTTTTTCTTTACACCAATCAATTTCATCTGAAAAAACATAAAAAACAACATTTTTATCTTTGGCAAAAACATAATCAACAGCAGCATTATAATAATTTGCATTACAAATGCCATCATAAATTTTACTGTATTTCTCGTTCAAATAATCGTTTCTGCGAATATGTACGGAAACAGAATTTATTCGGTTAATATTATTTAACAATTCTATATTTTGAGCATTTTTTACAAGTAATTCTTCTTTTAATTCAAATCTGAATTTTGAAAGATATTTTAAATCCAACCAATAATCTTCAAAAATAATTTTGTTTATATCATAATTATCTTTTGATGAAATTGTATTTTTTATCTTTGTTTTGTTTAATAATTTCAGAAATTTCACATAAAAATCAATAAACAAATTAGATGTCGGAAGAATCACATCTGAAAAACATTGCTCTATTTCTAATCCATTATGATTTCTAAGTCCTTTCGATGGATAATATCCAAAAATTTTATCATCAGTCTGTTTTTGTAACCACAAATAGAATTGATATTGAAACATTTGATTCCCTAATCCTCCTTGAAAAGTAACTATTTTCATACTTTATTATTTTTTTATTCAAATTTATATAAACGCAACATACCTGTAAAATAGACTATTCCAAACAGTATTGCCACTTCAAACAATTTTTGGATTATATTATCACCTGTAGCAGGCGTCATTACTAACTGTGGAAAGTAAAATAACATAAATCCAATAGCATTAACAATCAGTGACTTTGAAGCCAATGTTCTACACAGAATCCATAAAAACATTACACTAAGCAATATGGATAGCACTACCGAGTAATATCCGTGCCATAATGAAACTAATCCCGCCGACGTGCCTACATTATAAGTAGAATTTTCACCTGTTAATATAAAAGGAATACGACGAGCTGGCGTTCCTGAAATATCGCCATTAAAACTTGTTGGAGTTGGCTTTTCTGCCCATATTGATCGAGGCAAGAACTTAAGCATACTGCCAATATAAGGTTTCGTTCCAGCAAAGCCAACCCCATCATTTGTTATCAACACAGTGGTATATCCACTAGCATTAAGTTTAATGTTCAATTGGTCAAAAACAGCATGTGTTATCTGTTCTACATCATTCATTTGTTCAGCCTCTTCTGCTGAACGTATAGAAGACAATATTGGCAGCAATATCAATGAAACAGCAACAATGGAAGCAATAGGGATAAAATATAACCATTTATGAGATAAAATATGTTCTTTTTTAATAAAAAACATTAACCATAGAATACTTAACATATAAATACGAGAACCTGACAATATATAATAAGCCAAATACGCTAAAATAATTATAATAAATAATTTTCTGAAATGAGGGTGTTCTCGGTTTATTATACAAATCCAAATGTATGATTGTATAAAAAGATTAAACACATTTAATATAAAAAAAACGCCTCCTTCTGCGTTTTCTATCTCATTAACATCGGAATAGTCAAAACGATAAATAAAGTTGTAAATCAACATTACAACAGTAAAAATAAGCATTATAGGTAAAGCAACAGAATTTGCATTAGGGTTGTCTACGAAAAAGGTATTATTGTTAGTAGATATAAACCTTTTGGAAAACGTAAAAACAAACAATATTATAGCATAAAACCATACTTCAAAACAATTAAGTTTCAAATATTCATCAAAAGAAGTATCCGTAATTAACTCTATTATTCCCCAATAACCGATTATACTTAAAAAAAACGGCAAAACATACCATAGGAAAAAAGAAACCAATAAAAAAGCACGAAAAATATATGAAGTATCAATACCTTTGTCAATCCTTATTAACAAGAAAGCAATCAAAACTATTCCAATAATTGTTAAAATTAGGTACATAAATTTCTAACTGTTATAATTATAATTGTAATTGTATTTTCGTTTCACTATTAACCAACAATAAATCCATTCCGTTATTGCTGACAAAGATAATGAAATTGGCAAAATAAATACACTTTTATATAAAAAAATACCAATAAAAAAGAAAACAAAAAAACTTATCAAAGCAATAAATTGATTTTTAGTAACATACGAATAAAAACGATTTGGTAAAAAGAAAAAGTTAATATATCCTCCTGTAACTAACCACGACAATATTGTAAAACTTAATATAACAACCATAGGATAAGATAATAACATTTCGTTCCCTCCGAAAAGAATAACAAGCCATTTTCCAAAAATAATTAATGCTATTATGGAAATTAATCCAATATATATTTCAGAATGAATAATCTTTTTTAATTTTTCTTTTGTTAAACTGATAATTGCTTTAGGAAATAATGCTCCATTAATGTTTGTTACCAATGTGTTTGGTATGGCAACAATTTTATTTGCCAAGTCGTAATAAGCAACATCAGTCTTGGTAAACAATGCACCAATAAGAATCACAATAGTTTGAGATTTAAGAGTTCCCGCCGCTACAGTAGCAAAAAATGGTGTAGCATCTTTGTACCATTGTTTGATGAAATTAAATTTTACCAAATGTATTCGGATTTTATGTTGTTTTGTTATAATATAATAAGATACAAATGCGCCGCTTATATTAAACACGCTGATTATTAATGCATAACAAAAAACATCTGTTGTCGTTTTTACAAATAAAAAAATAGCAGGAAGCGATAATATTTTAAACGCTACTTGAATCAATGTAACAATACGCATTTTCTGTATTCCTTGGAAATACCATTGAGGGAAAAGAATACTTGTCAGTGTATTTAGAAAACAAAAAGAATAAAGTAACCATTGATTTCGCAATGAAGGAATAGAAAAAATTATTATTACAAACAAAATAACTGCAATTATTTCTAAATACAATTTTGCAGTAAAAATACAGGAAAGTGTATGAGACATTGATTTTTTATTGTTAGGTGCAAGTGCTATTGCTTTTGTTCCCGGCATATCAAATCCAAATCCTACCAAATAAACAAAATACATAGAAATTCCATACGCAAAAACATACATCCCGTAACTTTCCTTTCCTAAAACACGAATTAAATAGGGATAAATAAGCAAATAAAAAAAAGAATTAAGTATTTGCAGTACAGTCATAAAAAAATAATTCTCAACTACTTTTTTGTTGTTATGTAATAAATTTTTAATTTTTTTATAAAATTCTTTCATTTATCGCCTATATTCAACGTAAAAAAACGCCAATTATTTTTATTTATTACTTTGATTTTTGGATTTTTTATATAAAAAACAATCCGCAAATCCGTTTTGATTTGCGGTTGCTTTTTCTGTTGCCTAATTTTTAATAATTCTGCTTTTCTTCTTCAAAAAACGCCTGCGGGTGCGCACAAGCAGGACACGCTTTGGGCGCTTCTTTGCCGTGAAAAACAAATCCGCAATTGCGGCATTGCCACGTAATTTCTTCATCGCGAGCAAAAACCTGCTGGCTTGCAACGCGTTGTAGCAAACGACGATAACGTTTTTCGTGCTCTGCTTCTACGCTTGCTATTTTGCGAAAAATTACAGCTATATTATCAAAACCTTCATTTTCAGCAACTTGTGCAAAATGCGGATAAAGTTCGTCCCATTCTTCGTGTTCGCCATTAGCAGCGGCGAGCAAGTTTTCGGCAGTTGTACCAACTTTACCTGCCGGATAAGCAGCGGTAATTTCCACCATTCCGCCTTCCAGATAAGAGAAAAACTTCTTAGCATGCTCTTTTTCCTGATCGGCTGTTTCGAGGAAAATTGCGGCAATTTGCTCAAAACCATCTTTTTGCGCCTCCTTTGCAAACATTGTGTAACGCATGCGAGCCTGACTTTCACCTGCAAATGATTTCAGCAGATTTTTTTCAGTTTCTGTACCTTTTAAACTTTTCATTTAACTTATATTTTATTTATTATTAATATTTTGGAATATTTATTTTATAAAAAATTTATAAAATTTAATTATTTGCAAAGGTAGGGAAAAAAAATTATTTTGAGTTTATAATTTATCAAAATAAAGTTTTTTATAATATTTTTAAATTTATTAATTGTTGATATTCACAATTTTAATGTTATAAAACATATTTTTAGCAAAAAAAATTTTTGTATTCAGTAAATTTGTATTACCTTTGGGACGTGAATTTGTTTTACAACAGTTCTATATTAATTATTTAACATTCAATATTCAATATTCAATATTCAATCTTTTAAAATTAATCTACAATGAATAATTCGTTTTTAAGCAAACTTACGCCGCAGGAAACAAAATTTTTTCCGCTTTTGAAAAAACTTTCGATTGTATCTATTGAAGCATCGGAGATGCTGATTGACTTTGCAAGCAGTTACAACCACGCAACTGCGGAGGCGACTTACCGCAAAATTAAGGAAAAAGAACGCGAAGGCGACAAACTGTCGAATACAGTTTTTGACAAACTGAACACGACTTTTATCACGCCTTTCGATCGCGAAGACATTAACGCGCTTGCCAACCGACTTGACGATGTTACAGACGGAGTGAACAGTTGCGCAAAACGGCTTATGATTTATAATCCGAAATCTGTTCCTGAGGCTGCAATACAACTAACCAAAGTTCTCTACGAATGTACTTTGTGTTTGGGAAAAGCCGTTGATGAACTTGCTACAATCCGAAAAAGCACCAAACGGATTTTGGAATACTGTCAGAAATTGCACGACCTTGAAAATCAGGCAGACGAACTGTACGAAAGATTTCTTATCAATTTGTTTGAAAATGAAAAAGACGGCATCGAACTGCTCAAAATTAAGGAAATAGTGTACGAAATCGAAAAGGCAACTGACCTTGCCGAATACGCAGGAAAAATTATTAAAACAATTATTGTAAAATACGCATAAAATTTATCAAGATTAAGAATAATAAAAAATATTCTTAATCCCGCATCTTAAACTGTACATTCTAATTTTAACAGAATATGGCATTTTTAATAATAATTATCATTTTGGCGTTGCTGTTTGATTTTATCAACGGCTTCCACGACGCAGCAAATTCGATAGCGACAATCGTATCAACAAAGGTTTTAACTCCGTTTCAAGCGGTTTTATGGGCGGCTTTATTCAATTTTGTCGCTTTTTTTATTGCAAAATTTATACTTCAGGATTTTGGAATTGCCAACACAGTGTCAAAAACTGTTTTTGAACAGTTTATTACGCTTCCAATTATCTTTTCGGGAATTGTTGCGGCTATTTTGTGGAATTTGGCTACGTGGTGGCTTGGCATTCCGTCCTCATCATCGCATACTCTTATTGGAGGTTTTGGAGGTGCGGCATTGATGGCTACACGCAATATTGAGGCAATTCACTGGGGCGGAAGCAAAGGGGTAATTGTAATCGCAATTTTCATTTTTCTTGCGCCAATTATCGGTATGCTGATTGCAACAATTTTTTCGATTATTGTTCAACATTTAAGTAAAAAAGCAAATCCGCATAAAGCAAATCATTGGTTTAAGCGGTTGCAATTGGTTTCTTCTGCGCTTTTCAGCGTCGGACACGGCATGAACGATTCACAAAAAGTAATGGGAATTATTTCTGTTGCCCTGATTGCTTACAATGCTGCCAATCCCGGAGTTTTGCCTGCATTTATGCAACTTACCGAATTTGAACAAATTGTAAAAACAGAACATTTTGACTGGATTCCGTTGGCGTGCTTTACCGTTATTGCACTCGGTACAATGTCGGGCGGCTGGAAAATTGTTAAAACAATGGGTTCGCGCATTACCAAAGTAACGCCTTTTGAAGGTGTCGTTGCTGAAACTGCGGGCGCATTTACGCTTTATATTACTGAAATACTGAAAATTCCTGTTTCTACCACGCACACAATTTCGGGTGCAATTATCGGAGTAGGCGCAACAAAACGTCTTTCGGCAGTTCGCTGGGGCGTAACGCGCCAACTGCTTACCGCATGGTTGCTTACAATTCCTGTCAGTGCAGCAATCGCCGCAGGAGTTTATTGGATTGTGGGGCATTTTGTGTGATTTTTTTTACAAAATAATAATCAATAAAATCACAGAAGATATTAATTTACAGCATTTTATTTGCCTTGAACATATCATATATGTTCGCGCAGGAGTGTAATTTTTATAATGTAAATAATTATAAATATTTGACACTATGTTGTCAATTTTCAAAGTTTTGGGAAAGGCTCATTAAGTAAAAAAGTTAAAGAATTGGGCTATATTCCTAATTCGTCAATGGATTTCAGCATTGGCGATTGTAGTTATTATATACCTTTATCAGATTCTTTACGTAATGCATATTCTACATTAAATTTGTTTTAGGATTACAATGTGCAGATAAAAATCAAAGTAAGGTTTTACGAAAATGAGGAATATAATGGAAACCCTTTGGCAATAATAACAATCTCAATACATTTTTAATTTTCAGCATTTCTTTCAATATACTTTTTGGGTGTTGTTCCAAAAAATTCTTTAAACGAAATTGAGAAGTGCGAGAGATTGTTGAATCCTGTTGCGTAGGCAATTTCTGAAATATTTAATTCTTTATTTTTCAATAGATTAGCGGCTTGCTTTAGGCGAATGCTGCGAATAAAATCGCGGGCAGACATTCCTGTAAGTTCTTTGAGTTTTCTATGCGTATGAACACGGCTGTAGCCCACAGTGTCGGCAAGCAAATCAACGTTCAAATCGGGGTCAGTAATTTTTTCGTTGATTACGTGCATCACTTTTTCAATAAAAATTTCATTAGCCGATTTTTTTTCAATCTGCTCAATACGCTCTGTTTGGTCTTGTGCGCCTGAAAATTTTGCTTTCAGCAATTTTCTGTTTTTCAGCAGATTGCCGAGCATTTTTTTTAGTTCATCAATATTGAACGGCTTTGTAATATATGCATCTGCGCCTGTTTCAAGTCCTTCGAGGCGATTTTCTATGTTGGTTTTGGCAGTCAGCAGCACAATAGGAATATGACTTGTGTTTGGATTTTGTTTCATTTTTCGGCAAAGTGCAATTCCGTCCATTTCGGGCATCATAATATCGCTGATTACCAAATCGGGTATATCTCTGGTTATCAGATTATAAGCGGCTTTTCCGTTTGCGCTTTCAATAATTTTATAATTGTTTTGCAATTCGCTTTTAAGGTAATTTCGGATTTCGTCGTCATCTTCCACAACGGCAACAGTCATATTGGTTTTATGCTTAATTTTCAGCATTTTATCCAAATTCATCGCTTCTTCATAACTTATAGGTTCGAGTTTTGGCTGCGGATATGTTTCTTTTTTGGTTTCAATTTGCATAATCTGCTCAAAATCATCATCTTGCAAATGTCCGCAGCCCAAAGGCAAACGCACAGTAAAACGTGCGCCTTGCGTATCTTCGCGGTTTTCGGCAAAAATTTCGCCGTAGTGTAATTCTACAAGCGATTTTGCCAAATGCAAACCTATTCCCGTACCTGAATTTGCTTTGTTTTCAGTATTTTTTTCCTGATAAAAACGCTCAAAAATTTTTTCAACCTGCGTGCTGTCAATTCCAATTCCCGTGTCTTCTATAGTAATTTGAAAATAATTTTTAAGCGCTTCGTTTTTAGCGTTTTCATCATTGCCTGTGATTAAATTCAGAGTAATTGTCCCGCCGTTTGGAGTAAATTTGAATGCATTTGAAAGTAAATTTAGCAGCACTTTATCAAAATTATTCAAATCAATCCAAACAGGCAACTTATCCATTGTGTGAATAAAACGGAAATCAATTTGCTTGTTATTTGCTTGATAATCAAAAGTTTGCATTAAATCCTCAATAAAACCTACCATATCCGTTTGCTGAAAATGCAATTTCATTTGTCCTTTATCAATTTTTCGCACATCCATTAACTGATTTATCAGCCGCAAAATACGCTTTGCATTGCGGTAAATTATAAAATATGTTTTTTGCAGCGTTTCATTTTTATTTTCAGCAATAAGTTTTTCTAAAGGACTTATAATCAACGACATTGGTGTGCGTATTTCGTGCGAAATATTGATAAAAAATTGCAGTTTCCCTTCTTCTATAGCCTTTTCTTTTTCTTTTTTAAGAATTTCCTGTTCATACTTCAAACGCGATGAATACCATTTGTAAATTGCAAAAATAATCGCTGCAACTGCCAGAAAATAAAGCATATACGCCCATTGCGACCTGTTCCATGGCGGCTTAATTTCGATAATAAAAATTTTTTCCGCCGAAAGCATTTCGTTATCTGCTGCACGCACGTGAAGTTTATATTTTCCATAAGCCAAATTATTGAAAATCAATTTGTTATTTCCAACATCAGTGCTTGTCCATTCATTGCTTTGACCTTCAATACGATATTGATAGCAAATTCTGTTTGCATTTACATAATCGAAAGTGGTAAATTCCATACTGAATGAATTTTCATCAAAAGCGAGCGAAAATTTTGCTGCTTCCATTATGCTTGTCGCTGTTTGATTTTTAGCATTATGCGTTTTTTCGAGCGAAATATTTTTATCAAAAAGGAAAAATCCTGTAAGCAAAAGATTTAGCGTGCCTTTTTTGTCAGCAATTCCTGCGGGGTCGAAGAAGGTAATTCCGTTTGTTCCGCCAAAATACAGCGTACCATCTTCAGCGGCAAACGATGCTCCGCGCGTAAATTCATTGCCCTGAATGCCATCGCCAACATAATAGTTGAAAAAGTGCGAATCCTGACGGTTTAATTTGCTGATTCCGTGATAGGTACTAATCCAAATATTTCCTTGACGGTCTTCTTCAATTCCACATATTGCATTATTTGGAAGTCCCTCATTGACAGTAAAATGCGTAAATTTTTGAATTTTTTTATTAAAAATAAAAAGTCCGTTGGCAGTTCCGATAAAAATTTGTCCGTCGCGGCTCTCGTGCAGGCAAAAAACAACCGTATTGAGCAATAAATTATTTTTATTAAAAAAATTAATAAAACTATGTTTTTCCGGAGAATAGACACTCAAACCTCTGTAATGTCCAATCCAAATATAACCCTGTGAATCGCAAAGAATTGTGTTAATCCAATCGTTGAAAAGTTCGTTGGTATAAAGATTGTCAGTTTCTTTTTTTGACGATTCCAATTGCTTGATTTCGTTCGTTTTAGGATTGATAATAAACATTCCCGAGCCGTAAGTTGCCGCCAGAATATTTTTATCTTTATCTTGGGTAACGTAATAAACTTTTTGCCCTACAAGTTGCTGAATATAAGAGGCATAACCTGTTTGTTTATTTACTTTTGCCAAGCCGTGAGTATAAGAGCCAATCCAAAGATTTTTCTGTTCATCTTCGGTAATGCTCATAACGATATTTGACACAGAATTTGGCGAATTTGTTTTGGTAAAATGCGCAACCTGCTGTCCGTTCTGGTCAATTCCGTAAATTCCTTCATTATCAACTCCAACCCACGTAATTCCTTTATCATCAACAAAAATAGACATCACACAGCCTTCGCCAATAGGATTATTGCGCCATTGCCGCGCACCCCAATACCGAAAACTGTTCTGCGAATGCGGAAAAAACACAACGCCTTTCTGAAAAAGCCCAAGCCACAAATTATTATCTCTGTCCTCTGTGATAGAATGAACTTTCATATTCGCCAAATCGAACTGCAAAGCATCGGCATTGTAATTGCTAATTATTTGAGTTTTAGGATTATATATTTTTAAGCCCTGACCGTCTGTTCCAATTAAAAGATTTTCATTTTTAATAAAATATAAACTTCTGATAAGAAGTTCGCTTGAATGGAAAGGCGTGAATTTCAGAGTTTTAGTTGTTGTATTGTAAATATTTAAGCCATTATTAAGCGTACCGATAAAAACGTTTCCTGAATTGTCTTCTGTGATTGCCGAAACATAATTGCCGCTCAAACCGCTTTGAGAATCAAAAAATTGCATTGTTTGCCCCGCCGAATTATAGCAGTACAGTCCGCCTGTTTCCATACTTATCCAAAGATTTTGCAAATGGTCGCGGTAAAGCAGGGTGATAAATTTGCTGTTGAGCAAACCTGAAAGTGTACGGTAATAGTTCGCATCTTTTTCGTTCTTTTTCAAAAGGAAAATTCCCTGCCCAGATGTCGCCACAAGAATATCACCTTCGCGGGTTTCGTTTAGCGAAGTAACGTGCGGAAATATCGGTTTGCCGTCTTCACCAATCAAATTGACGCGATCGAAACAATCGCCTGATTTATTGTACTTTACAAGTCCTTTAATTGTGCCGATAAAAAGTTGGCGGCTGCTGTTCTCAAATACTGTATGCACATAATTGTCGGGCAAGGAAGCGATATCGTTTGGAATATTGTTGTAAATGCGAAACTTGTTACTGTCGAAACGGTTAAGTCCCCATTCGGTAGCAACCCACACGAAACCATAACTGTCCTGAAAAATTTGATTTATCAAACTGTTCGACAAGCCTTGGTCGGTAGAATAATAGCGCGAACTTTGCGCTTGCATTTTGGTAAAAGATAAAATTACAATAATATACAGTATCAGTTTTTTCATTTCAAAATTTCCCAAGATTTAATTGCCTGATTTGCAAACATTTGACTGCCATTTATTGTTCTTGCGCCACACTGCCTGCCTTTTTGTAAAAAAAGTGTTTCAGCAGGATTATAAATCACATCAAAAAGTAAATGTTCGTGTGTAATATATTCGTAAGGCAATGGCACGCATTGATTTTCCATTTTGCCAAAACCTAAATTTGTTGCGTTGATAATCAGCAAATTATCGGTAATTGTCTGCTGCGAAACTTCTGAATAAGTGATATTTGTCTCGGTTTTTGTGCGCGAAATAAATGTAAAATTCACATTAAGCCGTTTTAATGCCGCCGAAATTGCTTTTGCCGTGCCGCCTGTGCCGCAAATAAGAGCGTTTATATTTTCCTGTTCCAAATATGGCTTAATTGCCTGCTCAAAACCGTAAGTATCTGTGTTATATCCTTTTAAAGAAGGAATTTGATTGTCGTTTCTAATAATTTTCACGCAATTTACCGCGCCTGTTTCGGCTACGGTATCATCAATTTCATCTAAAAACGGAATAATTTTTTCTTTTAATGGAAAAGTTACGTTAAAGCCCTGCAAAGCGAAATCCGTTTGATTTTTTATTTTTTCAAAAAAATCATTAAGTTCATTATCATCTTTAATTTCAAAAAGTTCAAAACGTGCATTAATTTTTTCCTTTTCAAATTTTTCGCAAAAAAATGCTTTTGATTTTGAATATGAAAGCGGATAGCCAGTCAAACCGAAAATTTTAGCGTTTTGATTTTGTAATTTTTTGTTTTTCAAATATTTAAACAGGAAAAATATTACAATCAAAATTAAAATTATCACTATGAGATAACTCAATTCAAAAGAATATTTTTTAATCAAATCCTGCTGTCCGTGCAAAAAATATCCCAATGCAGCAAGTACCGTGTTCCACGCGCTTGAACCAATTACTGTGTAAAGCATAAACGGCAGCAATTTCATACGCGACAAACCAGCAGGTACGCTAATAAACTGCCTGATGCCCGGCACAAGCCGACCGATGCAAACCGAAATCTTGCTGTAACGCACAAACCATTTTTCTGCGTTCATAAGTTTGTTGCTGTTCAACAAGAAAAAATGCCCTAATTTGCTGTCTGCCAGTGCATATAACGCTTTTCGTCCGAGAAAAACCGCGAGCGTGTAATTTATCAGCCCGCCGAGCAGCGAGCCGATGGTTGCTGCGATAACAACGCCCCAAAATGTGAGCGAAGTTGTGTTGTCAAGCGCAACATAAGCAGCCACAGAAATTATTAATTCAGAAGGAATTATGCCTAAAAACGAACTTTCCAAAGCCATTAGCAGCGCAATGGTGGGGTAAGTCATGTTTTTTTCGTACCAAATTAAAATATGCTGAATAATCGATAGTTTTTCTTCTGTATTTGCTTCAATACCAACATTTTGTGCAATAACAGATATTGTACAAAGCATCAAAAAGGAAAAGCACAGAAAAATATATTTTTTGTTGCCGAGCATTAACGAAAATAAACTTAAAAAACAATTTTTAGAAAACAAAAGTAGTTATTTTTTTTAAAAAATTCATGTTGTTAAAACGTTTTTTAAGAAAAATTGTTGTTAATTGCATATATTTTGTGTTACTTTGCAAAAGTTTTTTAACGATTTTCCAAACCGAAATCTTATGTATCCTCAAATAGAATTTAAAAGCAAACAGGAAATAAAATTTTTTCAAGAGGAAGAATTGAAAATCGCCTTGCAATATTTGCAGGCAAATTCGCTTTTTTATAAAAATTTATTTAAAAAAAATAAAATAAATATTGATAAAATTCAGAATTTGTCTGATTTACATCAAATTCCTTTTACCGAAAAAAAAGATTTACAACTCTACAACGACGATTTTCTCTGTGTTGAACGCGAGAAAGTGATTGATTTTATTACAACTTCCGGCACATTGGGCGACCCTGTAACTTTTGCAATGACCGACAAAGACCTTGACCGCTTGGCATACAACGAAAAAATTTCTTTTGCCTGCGCAGGTGTGAAACAGTCTGATATTGTGCAACTTATGACAACACTTGACAAACGCTTTATGGCAGGGTTGGCATATTTTCTTGGTTTGCGCTCGCTTGGCGCGGGCATTGTGCGCGTAGGCAACGGAATTCCAGAATTGCAGTGGGACACGATTTTGCGCATCAAACCAAACACGATTATGTGTGTGCCGTCTTTTATTTTGCATATTATTAAATATGCAGAAGAACACCAAATTGATTATCGCAATTCGAGCATAAAGAAAGTTGTTTGCATCGGCGAAAACCTGCGCGAACAGGATTTTTCGCTCAATCTTTTGGGTAAAAGAATTAAAGAAAAATGGGATATTGAACTTTATTCTACATACGCTTCCACCGAAATGGCGACAACTTTTGCTGAATGCGAGTATGCTTGCGGCGGTCATCATCATCCAGAATTGATTATTTGTGAAGTTATTGATAATGAAGGAAATATTGTTGCCGATGGAGAAGTTGGCGAACTTGTAATTACAACTCTTGGCGTGGAAGGAATGCCGCTTTTGCGCTTTAAAACAGGAGATTTGGTAAGTTTTCATACAGAAAAATGCAAATGCGGCAGAAATTCAATGCGGATTTCACCGATTGTTGGACGGGCAAATCATTTATTAAAATACAAAGGAACAACTCTTTATCCGCCTGCAATTTACGATGTTTTAGACAATACGCCATACATTGAAAACTATTTGATTGAAGTTGATATTGACGAAAATGGAAATGACGAAGTGCTTGTACGAGCGGGAATTAAAGAATTTAAAAAGTTAGAAGAATTGATAAAGGAATTAAAAGACAGATTTCGCGCGAAAATCCGCGTTGCGCCCGAAATTGAAATTTGCAAAGCAGACGATTTGCAAAAAATAATTTATCCCGATTTGAACCGAAAACCGATTAAATTTATAGACAAAAGGAAG
>WRGS01000214.1 GCA_009787075.1 Paludibacter sp. | reverse complement strand
TTTTATTATTTCTTTGATATTCAATTCTTTCAAAGTAACATCATCAATTTTTGCATAGAGTTGAGCAATACACATATTTAGAAAAAATATTACAATTATTTTTTTTGTCATTATTGTCCTTTTATTATGCATTACTTTGTCTAATTGTTTTTTGTCAATATGCACTGTCGCCCTCTAACAAGTAAATAACCATCGTTCTTATTTTACCGATAAAACTTTGCCTGCGCAAGCATTTGGTTGCGGAATATTCAGCAGTGAGCAAAGCGTTGCCGCAAGGTCGGTTACATAAACGGTATTATCTGTCCTTTGTTTTTTTATTTTCCATCCAAAAAAATAAAGCGGAACACTGTTGGTTATCGATTCTGATGCAGATACAGGCTTGTCGTTTTCGTCAATTTCCTGCCAGCCGGGAAGAAGTTTGATAACAACATCGCCGCCTGTGAGTTTGTTGTACGAATTGCGAATGCGATTTTCATCGCCGCTCATCGTTGCAATTTGCGCCGCAGTAAAAGCCTCCTGAATGCCTGTAAATTCCAGCATAAAATCGGCGACAGATTGCTGCACATCGTTGATTTTCAATTTTTTGTCATTAATTTTTTCTCTGTTAAGATAAATATTATTGGCAAAATAACCCTCAACCCACGATTCGTTGCCGTAAATTGCCATCAAATAAAGATTGAGCAACGACATTGAACGTTTCGGGCTGAATGTTCCTGCGGGAATATTGTTGGCTTTCAATTCTTTGGGCGAATGTGTTCCTGTTTGATTTCCTGTAACAAAAATCAGTGTATTTGCCAAACCGACTGTTTTTTCAATCTTTTCGAGCAAAGAGGCAATATCAACATCAAGCCGATAATACATATCTTCCTTTTCGGCAGAATTCAACGCGGATGAATTTTCATCTACCTGACGCACAGTATATTGCAAAAGCAAAACATCAGACGATTTGCTTTGTTTTCCAAGATTTTCATCGTCAATAATCCGCATCGCAAGTTCGGTTATCAGCGAGTTGGCAGCAGGCGAATGTTTCAAATCCGAAATTTTTTGCTCGCCTTCGTTTCTAAAACGCATATCGTAGCGAAAACCGCTTATCGCCGTTTCTTTTGTGGGCTTATTTATGTAATTATCAATATTTTTGAGCGGTTTCCAAACAGAAAAAATATAATTATTGAAATAACTTCCAAAATTCATTTCATCAGCCGATTTTGGCAGTCCGCTATTATAATAACTTGTTGATGACCAATGAATTGCATCGTCAATCCAAACCACTGCATTTGCCGTATGTCCGCCGAGCATAAGCGCTTCTTCGGGATTAACAGCAACAGCAAATGTGCGCGAAGCAGGCAAAGCCATTTTCAGTTCATCGGTAAAAGTTGTTGATAGCAAGCGTTTTGCCGACAATTTCAAGTCTGTACGAATGCCCGACTGTTCGTTGTCGGCAAGAATATTTTCAAAAGCATGCGTTTTGCGGTTGAAAAATCGGCTTCCTGTAATGCCGTTGTAGCAAGGTACAGAGCCGCTCATAAGCGTTGCAAAATCCACAATATTGCCCGAAGAAAGAATATTGTATTGCGCATTTGAAAACGCGCTGCCGCGTTCTATGACGCGTTTGAATCCGTCAGGCGAAAGTTGTTCCCACAGCAAATCCACATGCTGCTGCTGAATGCCGTCAATTACAATTCCGACAATAAGTTTTGGACGTTCGGGCGATTTTTGCGCTACACAATTAATTGATATACAAGTTATTAAAAATAATATTGCTAAAAAATATTTTTTGAAATTCATTGATTTTTTTATTCTAAATTTTTGCAAAAATACGGAAAAATTTTTTGTTAATGGAGTTATTTTTTTGAAAATTATTGAATTTGGATTTTTTTTGTAACTTTGCCAAAAACATAAAATAAATGTCCCCACTGTTGATTTTACTTATAATTTTGCTTTACTTCGGCTTGGTAATGCTCGTTTCGTGGGCAACAGGGTGGCGCAATGCAAACAACGAGGCTTTTTTCCGCGCCAATCGTAATTCTGTTTGGTGGGCTGTGGCGATTGGAATGATTGGCTCGTCGATGTCGGGCGTGAGTTTTGTTTCCGTTCCGGGAATGGTGCGCGGATTGGATTTTACTTATTTGCAGTTTGTTCTCGGGTTTTTCTTTGGCTATCTTATTGTAGCACACGTACTTTTGCCTGTATTTTACAATAAAAATCTCACGTCAATTTACACTTATTTAAGCGGCAGATTCGGAAAATATGCATACCGAACAGGCGCGTTATTCTTTATTATTGGAAAAATAATCGCCTCTGCTGCAAAACTTTATGTTGTTGCCCTTGTGTTGCATAATTTTGTTTTTTCACAATGGGGTTTTGCTTTTCCATTAACTGTTTGCCTGACAGTGTTTATGATTTGGCTTTATACTTTCCGCAGCGGAATAAAGTCAATAGTTTGGACTGACGTTTTACAAACAATAATAATGATTTTAACGCTAATTGTTATTATTTTTATTATTTTACAAAAAATCAATTTGCCTTTTGCCGAAATATTTAACAAAATGAAAGAGAGCGAAAATACGCGAATCTTTGTTTTTGACGATTGGACAAGCCGACAAAATTTTGTAAAACAATTTTTGAGCGGAATTTTTATTGTCGTTGTAATGACCGGGCTCGACCAGGACCAGATGCAGAAAAACCTCACATGCCGCAATCTGCCAGAGGCGCAAAAAAATATGATATGGTATGGAGCAGCGTTTGTTCCTGTAAATTTACTGTTTTTGATTTTGGGATTTCTGCTTTTAATTTTTGCAGAAAAAAACGGAATTGCGTTGCAAAATGTAATTTCAGACGACATTTTGCCTTTAATTGTTAAAAGCAGTTTGGGCAATATCGCCCTTGTGATGTTTGTAATCGGGATTTTTGCATCTGCGTTGAACAGTGCAGACTCTGCACTTACCGCGCTTACGACTTCCTTTTCTGTTGATATTCTGAATGTTGCGCAAAAAGACAAAATGCGTGCGGAAAAAATTCGTTATGCGGCGCACATAGGTTTTTCGATTGTACTGGCGGCGGTGGTTTTGATTTTTCGCGCACTGAATAATAAAAGCGTGATAGATGCGTTATATACCATTGTGTCATACACTTACGGTCCGCTTTTGGGAATGTACGCATTCGGATTTTTTACAAAACTAAAAACTCAGGATAAAGCAATTCCGCTGATTGCAATTGCCGCGCCTGTTGTTTGCTATTTTGTTAATTTATTGACAGTTAAATTATTTAATTATACTTTTGGTTACGAAATTTTATTGCTAAATGGCGCATTAACTTTTACAGCAATGTGGGTTGCCGCAGATAAAAATCATATTTTGCGGCAATAAATTTTGCTAAAATATAGCGTCTATTCCTGCATTTCTCCTTTTATCATTCTGTCGTTGCCCGAAATATCTTTTTTCAAAACAATATTTTTAAAACCGAATTGTTGAAGTAAAGATTCCATTTGATTGCCGAAATTTTTATGAATTTCAAAATATATTTTTCCGTTTGGAACTAATTGATTTTTAGCAAATTGTAATATTTTTTCGTAAAAAATCAACGGTTTTTCTTCATTAACAAAAAGCGCGGCGTGCGGTTCAAAATCAACAACAGATTTTTGCATCGTAAATTTTTCATTTTCAGAAATATACGGAGGATTTGAAACAATAATATCCCATTTTTGCTCAAAATGCGGAATTTGCAAAATATCATTTTCCAAAAAAGAAATATTTACATTATAAATTTCCGCGTTCTGTTGCGCAACTTTCAACGCCTCTTTTGAAAAATCCAGTGCACAAAGTTGCAAATCACGATTTTTTGCAGCCAAAGTTACTGCAATACAACCGCTTCCTGTTCCAATATCAAGAATTTTCGCAGTTTTATTTTCCTTTAAAATCCACTCGACAAGTTCTTCTGTTTCAGGGCGCGGAATTAATACCTGCTGATTTACAATAAATTCCATTCCATAAAAATACGCTTTCTCAAAAATATACTGAATTGGTTTATTGCCTTGCAACGATTTGACAATTTGCTTAAAATCAGCAAATTGACTGTCTGTCAAATGAAAATTTTCGTCCCGTAAAATTTCAGTCAAAGGCAATGACGTTAATTTTTCAAGAATCATACTCTTCAAAACCGTAATTTCCGCTGCAGAATACTTTCCTTTCAAGTGCACCGACAAATATTGTTTTAAATCATTCATTGGGCAAAGATATTAATTTTAAAAAATACGGCAAAACAAAATTTAATATTGCATCAAACAGATAAACGCACAAACGAATGATTTTTATTTTCAAAATGATTGTAAATTAAAATATTGCGTGGAGTTTTGGGTTGTGAAATATTTTTTTTATCAAAAAATAAATGTTCTGGAATTTTGCTTTTTTGCAAACAAACCGCTGCAGCATAAATGCCAAAAGCCGATGTTGTGTAACTTTCGCCGAAAATATTTTTATATTGTAAAAGCGGAACATCGGGGAAAATTTTTCGGCAGTTTTCAAAATAAATTTTATCGTTTGCGGAATTTCCATTTATTCCGATCATCACATAATCAATGTTTTGTGTAAATTTCAATTCAATATTTTCAATATTTCCGTAAAAAATCTCTATATTTTCAATTTTACAAAGCGAATTTTCGTTTTTTTCATTTTCCAGCAACATTGCCACCGCTGTTTCTCCTGCAAAATTTCCATTTCCGAAATATCCAATCCGCTGTAAAAGAGTGAAATAGTCGGGCGTCATTTCGTCGTGCGCACCAACGAGTGCATTAGAAATTTTGCGCGATTTGATTTGCAAAAACGCATCAAGCAGTGCATTTTCAAACGAAACGCTCTTGTGCGAATAAGTGCTGTTGTAAGCGTGGCAATGTATGTCAATCGCTACAAGAGACGAAATCGTGTTGTGAGTAGAATTCATAAAATGCGTAGGTTTTAGCAATTCTTCACCGTTGAAAGTCAAGTCTTTAAGAAAAAATTCCGTGTTTTCGATACAGCCCAAGCCTGTTCCTGTTATTATCGCTTCGGGCGTGTTGCCTGCCATCGCTTGCCGCGAAACAAGCAAGGCGCGTTTTAAAATTTTCCCCAAACGCCGCGCCTCGTTCGGCGTAAAAAAATCTTTGTAATCAGGGTCTATTGCTCTGACATACTGTTCGTTATAAAGAATAGGCTCAGCAAACCATTCTTCGCTGAGCGGTTTTTGTACCGAAATCTGTTTTGCAGAATTTATGTAAATTTCAGGTGTCATCTAACTGTTTTTTCGTTTTATCAAATTAGCGTAACGTTCTGTAACTTCGGCGGTTACATCAGCCCACGAGCGAGTAATTGTTGCTTGGGCTGCCCGCCCGACTTGTGCGAGTTTATTTTTTTCGTTTTGCAAAAATAATAATTTTTCGGCTAACGATAAAGCGGAATTTTCAATAAAAAAACCGTTTTCATTATCGTGAATAATTTCGGAAAAAGTTGAATTTCTGACAATTACCGAAGGCGTTGCAAAGGCGGCGGCTTCACGCACAACAATTGCTGATGTGTCGTAAAGAGACGGGAAAAGGAACAAATCTGCGGCTGAATAATATTCAGCCAAACGCTCGCGGTCAGAAATCAATCCCGCAAATATTACTTTTTCGTTGATATTCAACGATTTGACTTTTTTACGAAAATTATTTTCAGCATAACCCGCGCCCACAAAAATCATTTTAAAATTCGTATGCTTAATTTTTTCCAAAGCATTGAGAATCAATTCAATGTTTTTTTCGTAAATTATCTGACCTGCAAACAAATACACCGTTTCGTCAGACGAAAATCTTAACTTTTGACGCGCAGAATTTTTGCACAAATCAATATTTGTCGGCGGGGTAAAATCGCAACCATTTTCAACTACTTCCACCTTGCCTTTATAGCCATATTCGCGCATTGTTTGCTCAACTGCCGCCTGCGGAATCCAAACTTCGTCTGCCTGTTGGTAAAACGAAATGATATGCTTAATTATATGATTTACAATAAATTTTGAAGAAATTAATTGAGAAAAATTATCTTTAAATTTTGAATGAAAAGTAGCAACAAGCGGAATTTTGTTTGTTTTGGCAAATTTTAATGCAACTTTGCCCGAAAAAAATGGACTGTGCGCGTGAATAATTCCCAAATCGTTGTTTGACAATTGTTTATCGAGATTGTTATTAAAAAGCGAAAATCCCCAACGATACGGTTTTCTCAAAGGTACAGGAAGGGATATATAACGCAACACTGTACAATGCTCATTTTCAACTGATTGACACGACGGCGCAAGCACACAGACAGAGATGCCAAGCCGCTGTATTTGCATTGCATAATTTCTCACAACAGTTGATACACCGTCAATCATCGGCGAAAAACTGTCGGTAAAAAGCCCAACTGTTTTCAGTATGTTTTTAGAATTTTCTTCCACAAGCACATTTTGTTTTGTTTACAAGCATCATTTTTATTTTATTTTTCTAAAACTTTTTTCCATGCTTGATATGCCGCTTTTGTTTGCTCAATTTCCGTAATGTTCGGTTCAATAATTTTCAATTTTGTCAAACTTGCAAAGGCTTCATTATTAGATTTATAAAATCCTATTCCCATTCCTGCGGCTTTTGCTGCACCTGCTGCGCCGTCGGTGTTAAGCAATTCGATAGTCGCGCCGCTGATATTTGCCAAAGTCTGAGCAAATAACGGGCTGAAGAACATATTTGCATAACCGGCACGAATAAGTTTGATATTCATTCCCATTGCCTGCATAATTTCCATTCCATATTGGAACGAAAACACAATGCCTTCCTGCGCTGCGCGTAAAATATCGTTTTTAGAATGAATATTGAAATTCAATCCGTGAATTTGGCAGCCTGTTTCGCGGTTTTCGAGCACTCGCTCAGCTCCGTTGCCAAATGGCAAAACGGACAACCCCCGCGCTCCAATCGGCGATTGCGCTGCCAAATCGTTCATTTGCGCGTATGATACGCCTTCGAGAGCAAGATTGCGTTTGAGCCACGAATTTAATATTCCTGTTCCATTAATACAAAGCAAAATGCCAAGCCGTTCATTTTCAGGTGTATAATTGACATGCGCAAAAGTATTTACACGTGATTTCGGGTCGTAGTCGGCTTTGTCTGAAACTCCATAAACTACGCCAGATGTTCCTGCGGTTGCGGCAATTTCACCTGCGTTGAATACATTGAGCGACAGCGCATTGTTCGGCTGGTCGCCTGCGCGGTAGGCAATGGGCGTACCTTCTCTCAAGCCCAATTCTGCCGCAGCCTTTGCCGAAACGTGCGATTGAACGCCCAAAATTGGCTTTATTTCAGGAATTATTTCTTTTGAAAAACCAAAATAATTAAAAATATCGTCTGAAAGCGATTTCGTTTTAAAATCCCAGAAAATTCCTTCCGACAGACCTTCAACAGTAACCGAACGTTCGCCTGAAAGACGCATTGCGATATAATCGCCGGGCAGCATTATTTTGTCTGTTTTTGTATAAATTTCGGGTTCGTTTTCCTTTACCCACGCAAGTTTGGAAGCAGTAAAGTTGCCGGGCGAATTGAGCAGGTGTGAAAGAGACTTCTCCTCGCCAATCGCTTTAAACGCTTTTTCGCCGTAAGGCACGGCGCGGCTGTCGCACCAGATAATTGCAGGGCGCAAAACCTGACAGTTTTTATCGGTAAGCACCAATCCGTGCATTTGCCACGAAATGCCGATTGCAGCTATTTCCTGTGCGGTTATGCCGCTTTTTTGCATTACCGAAGCGTGAGCGAGTTTCAGGTTTTCCCACCACATTTCAGGATTTTGCTCTGCCCAACCCTGTTTTTCTGCAATTATCTGCATTTCCACTTTCGGAGCGAAGTCCGAAGCGACTATTTTTCCTGTTTCTGCCTCTACAATGCAGGCTTTTACCGAAGAACTTCCTATATCGTAACCAAGTAAGTACATTGTTTTTTATTTATTAAATTATTGTCAATATCTGATATTTATTTTAAAAATTTCTTTGTTAAACTAAATCGTGCCAATTGAAATGAAAAAAATGTATGAATAACAGGGGACATTATTATTGCTATTGGAATGTAAAACATCAACTCATGCTTTTTTATTTTCAAAACTAATGGAGGCAAAACAAATGTTATAAACGCTGGAATACCGTAAAAAATCCACCATGAAACACCTTTTCCATAAGTAATTTTTGCAAATAACATTCCTCCAACTACTGCAATAATTGATAATAAAATGATTTTGAAAATTGGTTTTTTGCGCCGTTTCCGCATCGTAAAAAGCAAAACGAAAACAAATACAATTAATGCAACAAGCATATAGATTAAACATTTAACAGTGTCATTCATTATATTAAAAATTAAAATCATTAATAGTTTTTGTAATTTTACAACTGATATTCAATTATTAGTTGTAAAATGAAACAAAATTACAATCGCAAAGATACAAAATTAATCATTAATCGCAATGTTTTGCAATTTTTTTTGTGGGAATGCCTCAAAAGTCTTTTAACCGCAAAGATGCAAATATTTTTCGCAAAAGACGCAAAGAAAAAGAATATATTCCTTAAATTCAAAACTTTGTGTTCCTTGCAAAAATTCCCTGTGAATTTTTTTGACTTTTAAGACAGTCTCTTTACTCTTTTTCGCATCCTTTTAGTTTTAAAAATTACAACAAAAAGCAGTGTTAATGTTTTATTTTTTATCTGTCTTTGCAAAATAAAGTTGCATTCAGTACTTGAAACTACTTAATTATATTTTTTTTGCAAAAATTTTGTCAATTAAAAAAAATGCTTTATCTTTGTCCCATTATTTTTCAAACCAACAATAAAGTCGAAATCTCCTTTTGGCTTTTTAATACAAACCAATTTATTTTTCAAATTATAACCATGCATTGACTTTTTTATAATAATTTAATGCAAAATACATTTGATAACTTTTTATTCCTTATATGAGTAATTATAATATCTTGCAACTTAATGCAAAAGAAGTTCCTGAATTGCGTACTATTGCTGCCGATTTTGGTATTCGAACCTACAATTTTGTAAATAAAGAAAAATTGATTTACGACATTTTAGACCATCAGGCAGTTGCCAATTCTCAAAATCGCCCCACAGGCGAAAAACCTGCATTTGACAAACAAAAACAGACACATTACAAAGGTAAAAACAAAAATCAACAAAAAACTTTAAAAACGGAAAATGTTGATAATAAGCAGGTTGAAATAAAACAAAACATACAGGAAAATCAACCAAAAACAAATGTTGCCGAAAATAATTCTGCAACTGTGCCTGTTGTTGTTGCTCCGCAAAACGAACAGCCAAAAAAGAAAGGCAAACATTCAAAACAGAAAAAAGCAGAGCAGGCAGAAATTGCAAATGCAGAATTGCCGTTGGTTGTGGCAGAAATTCCGCAAACACCCTCAGCCGAACAAAAAACGGAAACTCAAAACTCGAACAAGAAAAAAGAAAAACGTAAAGTGTTGTTGATTAAGCAAAACAAGCGTGAATTTCAAGAAAATCAAAATGTTGAAAGCGTTGAAAACACTGAAACTTCGGAAGTTATTGAAGATAATTCAACGCCTGAAACAATGCAGTTGCAGATAGAAAACAGACCAATACAACAAGTTCAGCAGCAGCCGAACAGGCACAATCAGCAACAAAAACAAAATCAGAATTTTAATCAAAACCAGAATCAGAATAAATCACAGCAAAACAATAATAATCAGCATAATAATAAAAACAATCAGCGGCGCGAAAGTCAGTATGATTTTGAAGGAATTCTTGAAGGAATAGGAACGTTGGAAATGATGCAGGACGGATACGGTTTTCTGCGTTCGGCTGATTATAATTATCTTTCTTCGCCCGACGATATCTACGTTTCGCAGTCGCAAATCAAACTTTTTGGACTTAAAACAGGCGATACGGTAACAGGTCCAATCCGTCCGCCCAAAGATGGCGAGAAATATTTTCCGCTTATTCGCGTATCGTCAATAAACGGTCGTTCGCCTGAATTTGTGCGCGACCGCGTGCCTTTCGAGCATCTTACGCCGCTTTTCCCTGACGAAAAATTCCAACTTTGCACAGGAAATGACGATGATACGCTTTCTGTGCGAGTTGTAGATTTGTTTTCACCGATAGGCAAAGGGCAGCGCGGATTGATTGTGGCACAGCCGAAAACAGGTAAAACTGTGTTGCTCAAAGATATAGCCAATGCAATAGCAAAAAATCATCCGGAAGTTTATATGATAATTTTGCTGATTGACGAACGCCCCGAAGAAGTTACCGATATGGCTCGCAGCGTTAATGCGGAAGTGGTTTCTTCAACTTTTGACGAACCAGCCGAGCGGCACGTAAAAGTGGCGAGTATGGTTCACGAAAAAGCAAAACGAATGGTAGAATGCGGGCATGATGTTGTGATTTTACTTGATTCAATAACCCGCCTTGCACGCGCTTACAACACTGTTGCCCCCGCTTCGGGCAAAGTGCTTTCAGGCGGCGTTGATGCGCAGGCATTGCACAAGCCAAAACGCTTTTTTGGCGCGGCGCGAAATATCGAAAACGGTGGTTCTCTGACAATTATCGCCACTGCGCTAACCGAAACAGGTTCAAAAATGGACGATGTGATTTTTGAAGAATTTAAAGGAACAGGCAACATGGAACTTCAATTAGACCGCCGCCTGTCGAACAAACGAATTTTCCCTGCTGTTGATATTTTATCCTCCAGCACACGCAGAGACGACCTTTTATTGGACAGCGACACGCTAAATCGTATGTGGATTTTACGGCGTTACCTCGCAGATATGAATCCCATAGAGGCAATGGAATTTCTCAAAGAACGAATGGAACGCACAAAAGATAATGAGGAATTTCTTTATACAATGAATTCATAATTTTTTGATTTTAAAAATAGTAATGCGGCAAAAAAATATATTTTATCAGGAAAAGGCATAGTTCCTTTTTCTGATAAAAGCCGACAGGTGTAGTTTAAATCCATAATAATATATATATTTAGTAGGACAAAAACCTTTATCTGTACATTGTTCCATTTTTTTATACAAAAGTACAAATTCTGCAGAATAAAAAAATCGTCAGCAAAATCTTTGTTAAAATGCTTCTTATTTGCGTCAAAATAATCGTACAGATTTTTGTATTTTTCTTCAATATCGTTAAGGCTTGTATCATTGAAATTATTAATCATTAAAATTTCCAATAAATTGATTAACAATGTTCTTTGATATTGAAATCATCCCTGAACATTTGAAATAGTGTTTAGTCGTTCCTTAAAAAGTGCTTAACGTATTGTAAATCAAGCAAAACATAATAAAAATAGTTGTAAAATTTCGCAGGATTTTGTATTTTTGCCCTCAAAAAACTGCACGGTAAAGAAGTTTCCAAGCAGGCAAAGTTTGTGCTTTCAGACACTACTGTTCAGGAAAACTACACGAATTTTCCCACCGATGCCAAATTGTGCAAAAAAGTAATTGATAAATGCAATAAAATAGCCGAAGAAGAAAGCATTAAACAACGACAGAAATTTAAGAAAGAAAGTAAACAACTTGTTAAGGAGGCTTACAACGGCACTCATCCCAAACGCGCCAAAGCAGCGAAGAAATAATTGGAAACCATATCAAACAGAATGTTGCGTGAGTTGGACAGAAAACTGACAGAAGAACAGAAATCTTTTTACAAATCAAAACTTGAACTTTACAAACGCGCAGTAAACCAACACAAAAATGATAAAGATAAAGTTTACAGTTTTCACAAACCCTTTACAAAATGTATTGCCAAAGGTAAAGCACACAAGCCTTACGAATTTGGCAATAAAGTAGGCTTGATGACAGGAGGTAAAAAAAGTCAGAAAATTATTCTTGCTATTGAATCTTTTGTTGAAAATGTGTTCTATGGACACACAATAGAACCATTACTTAATCAAATGGAAATCAGTGGAATACCGCTGCCTGATGAACTTGCATACGACCGAGGAGGCAAAGGAAAATCAGAGATTAAAGGAGTAAAAATAATCATACCATCACCATATAGAAAGACAGATACTTCTTATCAACAACAAAGCAAACACAAGAAATGCAGAAGCAGAGCAGCCATTGAACCAATAATCTGACATCTGAAAACAGATTTTCGTATGCTTCAAAACTACCTTTGGAGCCAAGACGACATAAAAATCAACGCTTTTATGGCTGCAACTGCTTGGAATTTGAAGAAAATGATGGAAAAACTCAAAGTAAAATTTTTGCAATTTATCTGTCGGCTGTTTTTCAATCAAAATTTTTATTATTTGGCTGCCTGAAAAGACTTGCTAAGGAGCGACTAAATATTATAGATGATAGATGATAGGAATTCGCAGGTAATACGGATAACGCATGGGAAATAATGAAACAGCATAAAAATACTTTATTGCTCAAATACCTTTCCGAACAACAGACACGCGATTTCGGAAAGGGTTTTGATGAAATAGAATTGTGAAAAATCAGGCAGTAATAATTGTTTTTAATATCTGAAACTGCTTCCTCCTACAAATTCGCGCAGAAGCGATGTCGGCGGAATTTCACGTTCTGTAATTGGCATAAAATAATTCAAAAATTTCAACAGTCTGTGCGCCTCTGTATATTCATCGCTTGATTTTGGAACTTCGCTCAAAATCGGTTCCGCGTGGCGTTTGAGTACTGCCAATTCAAAAAGCAACGCGCTGTTGAACATCACATCGGCATTTTCTTGAAACGGGAAAATCCATTTTTCTTCGCCTCGGCGAACACTTTCCCAACGGCGAATAGTTTCCCGCGCCGAATAATTTCTAAAACGCGCATCGCGAATAATTCGACGCAGCAGGCGAGTATCGGCAGTGGGAATCCAATTGTGATTGTCGATAGAAATTGTTGTCAGCGCGGAAACGTAGATTTTAAATAAAACCTCTTGCGGCACTTTGGCGAGCAATTCGGGATTGAGCGCGTGAATACCTTCAAGTATTAAAATTGTATTTTCTTCAAGTTTGAGTTTGTCGTTGCGAAATTCGCGTTCGCCTGTTTCAAAATTATAAAAAGGAATTTCAACTTCTTGATTGTCAAGTAATTGACGAATATGTTTATTGAACAAAGGCAAATCCAAAGCGTTAATATCTTCGTAATCCCATTCACCGTTTTCGTCTTTTGGCGTGTCAATTCGATTGACAAAATAATTGTCCATTGAAACAGTAATCGGGTGCAAACCAATTACTTGCAACTGTACCGAAAGCCGTTTGCTGAAAGTTGTTTTGCCCGAAGACGACGGTCCGCCAATCAATGCAACGCGCACTTTACCGCCTCGCGCGTGAATCATATCGGCAATATAAGCAATCTTTTTCTCGTGCAGAGCCTCAGCAATTTTTATCAAATCGAAAGATTTATTGTTTTTACACGCCGCGTTAAAATCGCCGACATTATTCATATTCATAATATGATTCCAGCGTCCGTATTCTTTAAAAATACCGAACATTTTATCTTGCACAACATAATCTTCTAACACAGAAGGATTTGCGCGTGCAGGAATGCGCAGCAACATACCATCGTGATAAGGCGTGAGTTCATAAATATTCAGATAATCGGTTGAAGGTAAAAGCACGCCGGTATAATAATCAATATAATTTCCAATGCGGAAATAACGCACATAAGGATTGCCAAGTGTATCAAAAAGGCGAATTTTGTCCTGCTGATTTGCCTCTGTAAAAAGTTTTTTTACAATTTCAATTTGCTGTTCTTCGTAAATAATTTTTTCGCCTGCGGCAATAATTTCATCAACACGTTTTTTGATATTGTCAATAACATCTTGAGTTACAGTATCTTTAAAATTACTCAAACGACAATAATAACCTTTTCCAATCGGATGCAGTATTTTTAAATCAACGTGCGGCATTAACTCGGAAATTGCTTTGCAGAGAACCATACAAAGCGAACGAACATAAACGCGCATTCCCGAAGCAACGCTTGTGTCAATAAATTCAATGTTTTTCGGCTTAAAAACAGGAAAATTCAAATCTTCAACCTTATAATTTACCCGCGCAGCAACTACGGGATATTTCAATTTGATATTCAATGCTTTATGAATTTCAAGCAACGAAATTCCCATCGGAAAATTATGAAATTTCTGAGTGTTTTTACAAAAAATAGTAACGGTTCTTTCCATAAAATTTTAAAATAATTTCAGGTTGAAAGTTGTATCAAACTCTGCGACACAAAAGTACAAAATTTATTTCAGAACTGAAATATTTTTTCGTTTAAACTGAAAAAATAATTCAAAGAGTTTTTTCACATTTCACGAAATTTTTGATAAACAAAAACATCTTCAAATCCATCAGCAGTTTTAATCCACTCTCGCAGGCGCGTTTGGCAGTAATAATTTTTGCGTTCAAAAATATTGCGGCTTGCCTTGTTGTTTTTGGCGATAAAAACATACAACTGATTGATTTTCAAAAAATTAAAAACATAATCTTCAACTATTTCCAACGCCTGCCATGCATAACCTTTTCCCTGATATTGCTGCTCAACAAACAGTCCTAAGGCAATTTTGCTGTGATGCAAATCAAAATCGTACAAATCGACCGTGCCAACCGATTTTTGCGTTTGTCTGTGGTCAATCATCAGGCGAAGCTGGCGGCTTTCGTATATATCTTTCTGAAAATCAGCAATATATTGTTTCAACGCAAAACGCGAATACGGATTGCGGGCATTACCTGCAACCCAAAGCGAAATGTCGTTTTCCCAAACATAGAGCGTATCCAAATCTGACGGCTCTACCGCACGCAAAATAATATTTTCATTTTGAAATAACATAAATAATAACCCGTTGGCGGAATTAAAAATTTGCTAAAAAATGCATAAAAAGTTGTGTATCAATTAAATAAGTATTATCTTTGTAGTGTAAATTAAAAAAAATAAAACACTTACAAAAAAGATGCACAACTTGACTGCAAATTTCGGTAAATTTTTGGATATATGCAACAAATTTGGCAAACAA
>WRGS01000213.1 GCA_009787075.1 Paludibacter sp. | reverse complement strand
GATTACGACACGGCGGTGATGGCTCAAATCCTGTCCGAAGAAACGAAAATTCCTTACCAAATTGCTAAAAATTATGGGCTGCACGCGGTTTTAAAATGTTTTCCTGTTGAAAAAATTCATCATTTTATCAAAATTTATCAAGAAAAAACCAAAACGCTGCCTAAGGAATTTCGCAATATGGATTTGGAAAAAATCCGTGAAGTGCAGCAATCGGGCTTGATTACTATCGGTGCGCACACGCTCTCGCATCCGATTTTGGCAAACGAAACAGATGCCGATAGCAAAATGGAAATTGTACAGTCAATCAAAGACTTGGCGCAACTTATAAATCAGGAAATAAAATATTTTGCATATCCAAACGGAACTTTCGGGCTTGATTTTGGCAGGCGCGAAATGGAAATTTTGCAAAAAAATAATATTAAAATTGCAGTTTCCACCGAGCCGAATTTTGTAAATAAAAATTCAGAAAAAATGGCTTTTCCGCGCAAAGGCATCACTTTGGGCAGCATTCGCTTTATTAAAATGAAAATATTTTTGGGCAAAAAATGGAATTATTTCAAAAATTTCGGAAAACAATCCGAAGCTCAAAAGCGCGAAATTCTTAAAAAATTTTTAGAAAAATGAAAATTGCATATATGTTTGGCGCGCTCAGGCGCGGAGGTACGGAAACGCTGATGCTCGATTTGTTCCGCAACGGACAAAAGGCTGATTTTCAGTTTATTGGCATTCACCGCAAGGGCGGCGAATACAGGGAAGATTTTTATTCATCAGGGCAAAAATTGTTTCTTCTTTATCCGCATTTTCCGTTGGATATTTTTTATATTTTAAAATTGCGTAAATTACTGAAAAATAATAAAATAGATATTGTTCATGCGCAGTTGAGCATTGAGGTAATTTATGCAAAATTAGCAACTTTGGGCACAAAAATCAAAGTTTTGCAAACTGTGCATAATTTTGATTTTGGAATGAAAGGTTTTTCTGCCAAAATTTTTACAAAAAGTTTGAAATCAACAGTCGGAAATATTTTTGTCAGCAATTTTCAAAAAAATTATTATATAAAAAAATACGGTTTATCTCCTGAAAATCAATATGTTGTGTATAATTGCATAAGTTTTGATAAAATTGATAATCAAAAAGAAATTGTACCTTTGTTGCCAGAAAATTGCGAATTGTTGCTTGGTTCGGTCGGTAATTTTGTTTATGTGCGCACGCAAATTGTGATTTGCCGCTTTTTGAAATTGCTTGCTGATGCAAATTACGATTTTCGATTTGTGTTTGCGGGCTTACGCATTGATTCTCAAGCGCATTTGTATGACGAGTGCGTAGAATTTTGCAGACAAAACGGACTTTTGAATACAAAAGTTTTTTTTCTCGGCGGGCGTAAAGATGTACCGAACGTTTTGTGTCAGTTGGACGCTTTTATATATTCCTCTGCGCACGATACTTTTGGAATTGCGGTTGCAGAGGCGATGACAGCGGGCGTTCCTGTATTTGTCAATGATTGGGGCGTAATGAACGAACTTACAGCAGACGGCGAATTTGGAACGGTTTTTAAATCGGACAATCCGCAGGATTTGTTTGAAAAATTTACTGATTTTATTAAAAACAGAAATATTTATAAGCAAAAAGCTGAAAATGCCAACAAATTTGTACGTGAAAATTTTAGCGTTGAGAAAATTTTTGAAAATTTAAACAAAATCTATAAAAATATTATTAATTGAAATAAAATGTTAAGTTTTTTTCCTCAATATTTTACAAAACGGGCGATTATTCTTTATTTCGTTTCGATTTTTGCCTGTCTTATTATTTTTACAAATCAACCTATGGCGTGGTACAACTATGTTATCGGTGCGGTGGTGGTACTTCTGTTTTTTGTCGGAAGTTATCAGTTTCCTCTTAAATGGGCAAATTTTTCATCTAAAACCTTTAGTACCAATATTTTTATTATAAGTTTGCTCATACGGATTGTGTGGGTTGTTTTTTCGTATTATTTTTATTCGGCAATCAATGGCAATCCGTTTGAATTTGATGTTGCTGATTCAGGAAATTATGATTGGCAGGCACAGCAGTTGTATGAGCAAGGGTGGGGTGCGTATGAACGAATTTTTGCAGGAGTTGGATTTTCAGACAGAGGTTATCCAACTTTTCTTGGTGCAAGTTATATGGTTTATGGACATAATATTTTAATTGCACGTTTGGTAAAAGCAGTTTTAAGCGCATTTACCGCTGTTTTGGTTTATAAACTTGCATCTCGGACTTTTGGCGAAAGCGTTGGCAGAATGGCTGGAATTTTTTGTATGCTGATGCCCGAATTAATTAATATTTGCGGATTGCACACAAAAGAAACTGAAATGATTTTTCTTGTTGTTTTTGGCATAGAACGTGCCGATAACGCGATTCGCAGCCATCATTTGTCTTTTGGAAATCTCGTTTTTCCTGTGCTTTGTGCAGCAGCCTTATTTACTTTCCGCTCTGTGCTGGGGATAGGTTTGCTTTTTGCCTTTATTACGGCTTTGTTTTTTTCGTCTGCGCGGACAGGAAATTATGGAAAACGTATGATTTTGGGAATTTGGATTGTTATTGCAATCGCTTTTTTGAGCGGAGGAAAAATTTTAACAGAAATAGAGCAGGCATGGAGCAGCCGACAAATGAATCAGGAAGAATCGATGGTATGGCGTTCCAAGCGCATTGGTGGAAACAGATTTGCCGTTTATGGCAAAACAGCAATTTTTGCTCCTGCAATTTTCTTTATCCCGATTGTTTCGGAAACTAATGTGCCTCAACGTATGCTGCAACTGCAAAATGGCGGATATTATGTAAAAAATCTGATGGCGTTTTTTTTGGTATTTGCCTTATTTTTGATTGTTGTTGATGCACTAAAACGCGGCGGTAAATGGCGCGATTTTCTGTTAGTCGGCTCGTTTATGATTGGTTATTTGGGCGTTATTGCAATGAGCGGATTTGCTCAATCTGGGCGTTTTCATTTGCCTATAATACCGTTTTTTTTGATGTTTGCCGCTTACGGAGTGAGCAAATCGACAAATAAAGTAAAAATTTTTTATAACGTTTATATGATTTTGCTGCTTGCAGCAATTATTGTGTGGAACTGGGTTAAACTTGCAGGAAGGGATATGTTGTAAAATTAACATGAATAATGAAGAATTAAAAATATTAATTGTTTGCAGTAAAAATTCTGGTAAAATTGCGCCTTTTATAACCGACCAAGCCGATTGTTTGAAAAAAGCGGATTGCACAGTTGATTTTTTTACCGTTGAAGGAAAAGGTGTTTTGGGATATTTGAAAAACAGAAAAAAACTTTTGCGTAAAATCATTGATTTTCAGCCGATTATTGTTCATGCGCATTATGGTTTGTCGGGGCTTTTGGCAAATTTGCAACGCCGCGTATTTGTGGTTACAACCTATCACGGCAGCGATATTAACAATAGAAAAGTATTGCGGTTTTCAAAAATTGCAATTTTTTTGTCAAAATTCAATATTTTTGTTTCCAAAAAAAATATTGAAACGGTAAAACCGAAAAAAAATTATGTTTTGCTGCCTTGCGGCGTTGATTTGGATATTTTTTATCCTTTAAAAAATAAAAATGAAATTCGTGCAAAATTAAATTTAGATATATCAAAAAAATATGTTTTATTTTCAAGTTCGTTTGATAATGCAGTAAAAAATTACGACTTGGCAAAAAATACAGTTAAAAAAATTGAAAATGCAACGCTTTTAGAATTAAAATCATATACGCGCCAACAGGTTAATGAATTAATGAATGCGGTCGATTGTGTGTTGATGACGAGTTTTTCGGAAGGGTCGCCGCAGTTTATTAAAGAAGCGATGGCGTGCAATTGTCCGATTGTTTCGGTTGATGTGGGCGATGTAAAAGAAATTACAAAAAATGTAAATAACTGTTTTATAGTTGGTTATGATGAAACAGAAATTGCAGATAAATTGAAAGAAGTTTTTGTAAAAAATCAAAGAACAAACGGCAGAGAAAAAATTATTGAATTAGAATTAGATAACAAATTGATTGCCAACGAATTAATAAATATTTATAAAAATATTTTGAAAAAATGAAATTTATAAATTCCGTTTCCGAAATTGACAAAACGCAATGGGACGCGCTTGTGCAGCGTTCTGATGTGGCTACGTTTTTTCAGACGCGCGAATGTTATGATTTTTACGCTGAATTAAATTTTATTAAACCCTTTGTTTTTGCAATAACGGAAAATAATGATTTACAGGCAGTTGCAGTTGGTTATATCGAAAAAAACGGCTTGGGAATGTTCAGAAATTTTACAAAACGGGCAATTATTCAAGGCGGCATTTTATTGAAAAATGATATAAAAAAAGATGTTCTTAATACTTTTTTTAATGAAATTGTAAAAAATATTAAGAATAAAGCGATTTTTCTTGAAATTCGTAATTTTAATGATTTCTCGCAATGGAAAACGGATTTTGAAAATGCAGGATTTTTGTATCAAAAACACTTTAATATTTTTGTGCAAACAATTGATAGAGAGCAAGTTTTACAAAATTTGAGCCAAAGCAAACGCCGTCAGATGAAAATTGCGCAGCGCAATGGTTCTCGAATTGTGGAAATTGTTGATACAAAAGAAATTACAGAATTTTATTCCTGCCTTAAAAAATTATATAAATCAAAAATACGCACTCCGCTTTTTCCATTGAAATTTTTTGTAATTTTGTCGCAAAAAAATTACGGCAAAATTTTCGCAGTTAAAAAAAATAATAAAATTATTGGCGGAATTGTTGTAGTAATTTTCAGCGGCAAAGTAGTTTATGAATGGTTTGTTTGCGGTAGAGATAAAGATTTTCGCAATAATTATCCGTCTGTTGCAGCAACGTGGGCAGGAATTGATTTTGCTCTGCAAAACAACATTCCAAAATTTGATTTTATGGGCGCGGGAGTGCCTGAAAAGCCATACGGAGTGCGTGAATTTAAATCAAAATTTGGAGGAAAACAGGTAGAATTTGGACGATTTTGTTACATTTTCCATTCTTTTAAGTATAAATTAGGAAAAATTGGTATAAAAATTTTAAAATTATATAAAAAATGAAAAAAATATTTACTGCAATTTGTATTTTGTGTGTTTCTTTGAGTTTGGCGGCGCAGGATATTCCGCAAAACATTTCATACACAAAGATTTACGGTTTTCTTGACGAGTTGGCTTCCGAGCAGATAATTGATATTAATTCTGCTGTAAAACCTTATTCGCGTATGCTGATAGCCGAAAAATTGCGTGAGGCAAGCATTCGCATAGCAGAATTAAATTCACGGCAACAAAAGGATTTGATGTTCTTTATGCAATCTTATGCGCTGGAAATGAACAACTTACCTGAAACTTACTATGATGTTTACAACGATGGAACGATTGAAGTTTCGTTGCTTGAACCTGCGATTTATTATAAAGATTCGCTGTTCCACGCATCGCTTGCGCCGCTTTTGGGTGTGCAAATTTGGAATAATGGCGGTAATACTATTCTCAAACGCTGGATTGGCGCAGAAATTCAAGCGACAATCGGACAGCATGTTGCAATTTGGGGTAGTTTGCGCGATAATGTATTTTTGGGCGGAAAGAAAGATATGCCGTCTTTGCTTTCTGAACCGCGTTATTTAAATCAGTTTTCGGGCGCGGAATATAAAGAATCAACTGCTGGAAACGGCGATTTCAGCGATTCTCGCGGTGGAATTAATTTTTGTACTTCGTGGGGTTCGCTCGGCTTGGTAAAAGATAATTTTGTTTGGGGCGACAATTATCACGGCGCAAATATTCTTTCGGGGCACGCGCCGTCTTTTCCTGCAATTTATTTGCGCCTTAAACCTGTTAAATGGTTGGAACTCAATTATTTCCACGGTTGGTTAATTTCAAATATAAGTGATACATTAAAGGCTTATGTTGATAATACAGGAAAGGTTTGGCAGCGTCAAACAAATAAATTTATGGCGGCTAATATGCTGACTTTCACTCCAATACGCAATTTAAATCTGTCGGTTGGCAATTCGATTGTTTATGCAGAGAATGCTGTAAATGCAGGTTATTTTATTCCAATCGCATTCTTTAAGTCAATTGACCATCTTTTTACAAAAGGAACGAAAACCGAAAATCAGAATTCGCAGGTTTATATCAATTTCAGTTCGCGCAATATCAAGCATTTACATCTTTTTACATCAATTTTTGCAGACGAAATAAGTTTTGCGCGTTTCAAATCGAGCAGTAAAGAAAAAAATCCGATTTCTTATAAATTTGGCGCAAATTTATCTAATTTTCCTTTTGATAATATTATATTTACGGCAGAATATACGCGCAATAATGTTGGAATGTACAAACATAAAATTCCTGAAATTGCTTATACTTCAAATAGTTACAATCTCGGACATTATCTTTGGGATAATTCGCAGGAAATTTACCTTGCTGCAACTTATAAACCGCTTCGCGGGCTTGACATAACTGCTTCATTTACAGATGCAAGGAAAGGAAATGAGTTTGAATATCTGACATCGCAATCACTTTCGACTCAAATCAGCACGCCGTTTCTTAAAGATGTGATTTGGAAAAGTGATATTGTTTCTCTCAAAGCCACTTATGAAATTTTTGCCAATGTTTATGCAATGTTTGAAGCAAGTTACAACAGCACAAAAGCCGCTTTGCCCAAAGGCGATGTAATTGTTGGCGAAGTCCGCCCTGATAATCCAAATTTGTACAACCTTCGTCCTGATTTGGCTAATACGCAAATAGACTATACTTCGCAATTTTATATGGATATGTTTTCGCCAAAATTTTTGCAAGGCAATAAATTTGTGATTATGGCAGGCGTGGCAGTTGGATTTTAATCTGATTTTGACTCTTTTTAGTCATATTTTTTAAGATATTATGCCAAAAATAGTTGGTGAGAATAGTATAACAATCATATTATCATAAAAAAATAGCAAGTTCATTGATGGACTTGCTATTTTTGCATAATATATTTCCTTTCAACTTTACCAAATATTTTTGAGAGTCTTAATCAAAATAAAAATTGTATTTATTGAGCAATTATTCATTTTTATAAATCATTAAATTACAGCATTTTAAAAAAAAAGTATTTTTGTCATAAAAACATTACATCTATTTATGATTAAGACTCTCTTATTTTTGGCATTATTATCTTTGTTAAAAGAATTTATATTTCATTTTTCCTGAAAAACGTAAATTTTTTTTCTTTTCCATTTCCAAGCAATAAAAACAATGCTTATGCAAATTGCTATTTCAATAACGGAAAAAAACCATTGATGCATTGCAACTTTTCCGAGCGTTAAACTCCAAGTTTGCACAAAAATCATCAGAAAAGCGCAAATAATATTGAGTTTTCTGCTGTGCCTATGCTTGCAAAATCCGGCAACCAAAATCATTAATATTGGAATTTCCATCAAAATGCCGTAAGCCAGCAAAGTTAATTGACTTATATTCACGCCATTAAGATTACACACTAATTTGTCTGCTGAATTGTAGCAGTGCATAAAAGATAGCAAATCGCAGAAAACGAAGTTTGCAAAAAGTAACACCCACAGCATCGACAATAATTTTTTTGTTTTTTCATTTTGAGTTTGATATACTTCCTTTGTCATTGTATTTTGTTGTTTTTTATTAAAAGTTTGTTTTATAAAAAATTTTTTGCAAAGGTAGTAATTATTTTTGAATTATAAAAATATTTATCAATTTTTTTATAAAAAAATTGATAAATATTCTATTCTGATGCGTGCATCAACTGCTATAATTCCTTGTGAATTTGCAATTAACGGGTTTAAATCCATTTCTACAATTTCGGGAGCGGCTTGTACAAGCGCAGAAATACGTGTAATAATTTCTGCAAAAAGTTGTTCATTTATGGGAGTTTGTCCGCGTATGCCCTGAAAAATTTTATACCCGCGCAATTTTTTTATCAGAGAAAGCGCCTCGTCTTTGCCCGCAGGGGCGAGCGTACTTTGAATGTCTTTAACAACTTCAACAAAAATTCCGCCAAGTCCGAATAAAAGTTGATGTCCGAAAGGCTTTTCGCGTTTTACACCTGCAAAAAGTTCTGTGCCGAAAAGCATTTTGTCAATCTCAACTGCATAAGTATCAGGTATTTGCATTAAGCGAGCAAATTCTTTGCATACAGTTTGTTCGTCTTTTACATTGAGAACTACACCTCCGACATCAGATTTGTGCAACGGACCAACTACTTTCATCACAACAGGAAAACCGATTTTTCGTACAAAATCAAGTGCATCATCAACGTTTTTCACAACTTTTTCAGGTTTTTGTTCAATGCTTGCAGCGGCGAGCAGTTCAGAAATTTCTTCATTTTTCAAATAACCGTTCTGCGCTTTTGCAATTACATCTCTAATTTTTTCAAAATTAATTTTTGGCTGAATTGGCGCGATTGGTTGCGGCTTTGGCGTATTCATAATCTTAGCCAAAGCATTGCCAAGCACGCATTCTTCAGGAAAGTTTATATTTTTTTTATTAAAAATAAAATCGTGAATTTCGTCTTTTACATTAATAATTGACGGCAGAACAGGAAAAATCGGTTTTTTACATCTTTTAATTTTTTCGTCCAAAACTTTATACACTTCCCAATTTGCAAAAAGTCCGGGCGAGCCGAAGATAACTACCATTGCATCAATATTTTGAAATTCATTTTCACAATAATCAATGATAGTTCCTAACTGCTCGGCTGTTCCTGTTGCAAGGAAATCAATCGGATTGCCAACCGACGAACCTGCAAAAAGTTTGCCGAGCAATTCATCTGCTTTTGCTCCTTCAATATGCGGAACTTGCAGTCCGTTATTTGCCAAAACGTCCGTCAGCATAACCGCAGGACCGCCCGCGTGAGTAATAATTGCAATGTTTTTGCCTTGCAATTCTGGGAACATAAAAACCGAGCAAACGGTTGTAAGTTCTTCGCGGCTGTAGCAGCGCACGATGCCCGCTTTACGAAAAAGCGCATCAACAGCTGCATCGGAACTTGCCATCGCACCTGTGTGAGAAGAAGCGGCGCGGCTGCCTGCTTCGGAATTGCCCGATTTTATTGCGGCAATCCGACAGCCCTTATTTATCAGCGAGGCAGCGTGTTGCAACAATTTTTGCGGCTTGCGAATGGTTTCCATATAAAGCATGATAACGCGGCTGCTGGTTTGAGGATTAAAAGTGAAATCCAAATGTTCCAAAACATCTTCAATTCCTGTTTGCGAAGAATTGCCAACCGCCCATACGCTATTAAAAGTCAATCCGTTGGAAATTCCATATTCCTTAATAAATACCGCCGTTGCGCCTGAACCTGTAATAAATTCTACTCCGCGCGGATTTAATGGCGGAATCGGCTCGTCAAATGCGCCGCAATAATTTGTGTTGAGAAATCCCGTACAATTAGCGCCAATCAAACTTCCGCCAACAGCATCAATAGTGCGCACAATGCGTTGTTCCAATTCTGCACCTTGTGGGCTTTCTTCCGAAAAACCCGCCGAAAGAATAATAAAACCGCCTGTTGATTTATTATTTGCAAGAATTTCGACTGTTTCGGGGCAATATTTTGCCGCCACAGCAAGAATAGCGCAATCGGTTGGCGGCAAATCATCAACTTTTGCAAAGCATTTAATGCCTTGAACTTCGGTTTCTTTTGGATTTACCGCATAAATTTTTCCTTTAAAATTGGAATTCAAAAGATTTTTCAAAACCTTTCCGCCCGGTTTTGTAACATCATTTGAAGATCCAATTACTGCGATTGATTGAGGATTAAGAAGTTTTGGATTTATCATTGTATTAGAAAAAATTTCTGTAAAATGAATTAATTTATAGTGCAAAAATACGATTTTTTATCCAAATAATAAACAGAAAAATTGCAAATTATATGGGTTTATAGCAGGAAAAAAACATACACAATTTCAATAAAAAAAGAATTTGGTTTTTGCCATTATGGCAGGGAAAATCTTTATGTATTTAAATTAGCATTGATTCTTTTTACTGCCGCTTTTGGCAGGGCGCAAAATACAAATTTTTCTGGCGATTCTTTGTCGTTTTCAGCGGTTGCCAAGCAGGTTATTAATAATTATCCTGCAATAATTAAGGCGCAAAAAGATGTTGATGCCGCTCAGGCAAACGTCAATTTAGCAAAAACCGCCATTATCCTGACGTAAATATCAGCGGACAATATGCGCACATTGCGCCTGTAACAACCTTTGACCTTTCGGCTTTGGGCGTGGGAGTCAGGCAAATGTCGGTTGCCGACAATTATGCTCTTTCGTTGAATGTCAATCAGTTGATTTATAACTTTGGACGCATGGCGAAGAACAAAAATATTCAACAAAACAGTAAAAAAAATGATGAATTATCTCTTGAACAAACCAAACAGCAAATTTCGCTTGCAGTGACAGAAACATTTTACAACATCGCTTTTTTGCAAAAGGCATTGAAAATAAAAAATGAAGAACTTGCCTCGCTTAATGAACATTTGGATTTTATCAGAAAGAAACTTGCAGCAGGAACGGTTACCGAATATGCCATATTGACTACGCAGGTGCGCATTTCCAATGTCGAAAATCAAAAAACTGATATTGAAATATCGTTGGCAGCGCAAAAAAGCCGATTAAATTCGTTTTTGGGTCGCCAGCAAAGCGAAAAATTTATCCGTAAAAGCAGAAATAAACGCAGAGTGTCCTGTAAATTCGATTGATAACCTTATACAAACGGCATATTACAATAGAATTGAATTGAAAATTGCACAGAAAAAGGTGCAACAGTCAATTATCGCTTTACAAATCGCAGATTGATTATACTTTAAATCTTCTTAAATTAAAAATAGCAATAGGCGAAATGATTTATTAATGTGCAAATTAGTGAAAAACATTAAGCGCTGACTTGCTCATAAATACTTATAATATCGTTTTTTGTAATTTTATCAAAATGCTCTTTAATTGGAGTAATCAGTATTCCGCTCATTTCAACGCTTCCTGGGCTGATAAGCAGCCGATCAGCTTCGTTTTCGGCAAAAAACTGTTTGGGACGAAATGTGCGGCGCGGAAAAACAAAAACAAAGAATTTCTCGCTTTCAAAGGATGCAACAAGATTGATTTTATTTTTATCAATCGGGTAGTTATTTGTCAGAAAATCAAATGCTTGCTCTGCACTTTCGATATTTGGCGTTTCAATGCAAAATACTTTCCGCAAATAATTTTTAAGTAAAAATATTTCAAAATTATTTTTATGAAAAATCAATTCGGCGTTTTTTTGTTTTAAATTTTTATAATCTTTAATTAAAGGCAAAAAATTTTTTGTTCCTGCTTGAAAGTGCAAATGATCGGGTGCAGATGCCCCGCAACCTGCGGCATTGAAAAATACTACAAAGTCCGAAAGTTCTTTTGTAAAATGCATAAAATCGGAAAAATAACCGTCAATTGCCTGCAATTCGTGCTGCTTTGAAGCCACAGTAAAATGCTGCGGAAAAATAGGGTAGGGGTTTACTAAAAGTTCAAAATGCCCGCAATTGATGCTGCGTTGCACAGACGGGCGATTTTCAGAACAAAGAAAACACTGACGCGCAGAAATACTTTTTTCATCAAGTTTTGCCGCCGCCGACCGCACTCGTGATTGATTAAAATGCACTTCGATGCTAAAACCTTCAAAATCAAGCGATTTGATTTCAATGTTTTTTAAATTCTCGAAATTTTCACGTGCGGTATCCCAAGTTTCAAGTTCCGATTGCAAAAGCGTTAATGCTTTGATATTTAGAGAGTTCATTTTTTATAAGCAAAAAATCTTACGGCTTTACAGCAAAATCCAATATTTTAAATTATGCTGCAAAGATAAAATATTTTTTTTATACCTTTGCATTTCGTAAACATTTTATTAATTTAATGAAAAATAAAATAACTTTTTGGCTCGACAATTCTCGCCCAACGGCATTACCGCAAAGCATTTTACCTGCTTTGACGGCTGTGTTTTTGTCAATTCACTCCAAAGGTTTTGATTGGCGGCTTGCCATTTTGGCTGTGCTTGGTGTGGCTTTTGCGCATCTCGGCATCAATCTTTTTGACGATTTTTTCGACACAAAAAAGAAAAAACAAACCTACCGTGAGGAACTTGTTCATACAGGAATGAGAGCAAGAATCGGCAAAACCCCTTACCTGACATCAGGTGCAGCAACCGAAAATCAATTGCTTGCGGCGTGCTGCGTTTTTTGCGGAATTGCAATGTTTATTGGTGGGATAATTCTTTGGTTTCGTGGAATAAATATTTTCTACATCGCCGCTATTACCGCCGTCATCGGCATTCAATATTCTGCGCCGCCGTTGCGGTTGAGTTATCACGGTTTGGGCGAAGTGGTCATTTGCATTGTGTTTGGCTGCCTCAATATGATTGGTGTGGGTTTTGCGGCTTGCGGCGAATTTTCAAAGGAACTTTTTTTGCTTTCGTTGCCGGTAGGATTATTAGTAATGAATATAGTTTATATTCACTCTATCCTCGATTTTATACCAGATAAAACCGTTGGTAAACGCACATTGGCTGTGCTTTTGAACAATCAAAAAACGATGTTGGTTTTGTTGTTTTTTGTGATTTTTGTTCCGTTTTTGTCAATTTTAATAGGAATATTTTTTAAAATTTGCGGAATAAAATATCTGTTTGTGTTTTTGCTTTTACCAATGGCGATTACGCTATTTAAAATGATGGTTGATTTTGTAAAAAAGCCCGACAAGCAATTTACGCCGAAATTTTGGCTCGGACCGTTCAATCAATGGGAAAAAATTAAAGAATACAAAATTGAGTGGTTTATGATACGCTGGCTTACGGCGCGAAATTTGATTTCGTTTTTTTGTTTGGTAATTATTGTTTTGCAGTTTGTGAATTGCAATCCGTGAAAAATATAGTACTTTTGTATTTTAGAATTTAGACATAAAATGAAACAACTGATTGAACGCAAGCAATATATGCGGATACTTCGTAACCTGAAAGACCAAAATATAATCAAGGTCATTACAGGTGTGCGGCGTTGCGGGAAATCGACGCTCTTGCAGATGTTTGTTGACGAACTGCTGCAAAACGGCATCGTACAGGAGCAAATTCAATTTTATAACTTTGAAGATTTGGATACGCTGGCTCTTGGCGATATTTTTCAAATTCATACCCATATCAAAAACAAACTCGTTGCCGACAAGATGAATTATATTTTTCTTGACGAAATTCAAAATGTGAAGGAATTTCAGCGGCTTGTGGACAGTTTGTTTATCAAAAAGAATTGCGATGTATATATCACAGGTTCAAATGCTTATCTGCTTTCGGGCGAGTTGGCTACATTGCTTACAGGCAGGTATATCGAAACATCTATTTTGCCGTTGCAATTCGCTGAATATTACGACTTTATGTTGCTCAATTCCTCAAACTTGTCAAAAATGGAAAGTTTGAGGAATTACACCACTGAAGGCGCTGTGCCTGAATACTTTAACCAAAAAAGTATTAGTCAGGAGCAGGCAGATAATTTTATGAAAAGCGTGCTCAATACCATTGTTGAGAAAGATATTTTTCAACGGCTAAACATCAAAGATAAGCACGATTTCAATAAGATTATTGATTTTGTATTTGATTCGGTCGGCTCGTACGTTTCGCCTCGTTCAATCGCTAATACCCTTCGCACACACGGCACAATCGTTGATAATAAGACAGTTACAAAATATTTAGATGCGATGTGCGATGCGTTTTTGCTTTACAAAGTGCCGCGCTACGAAATTAAAGGCAAGGAACTTTTGAAAACTTTGAACAAATATTACTTGGTTGACCCTTGTTTTCGTAAAGTACGGTTGAAACGCGATATGAAAAAAGATATTTCGCATTGGCTTGAAAATATCGTTTATTTTGAATTATTGCGCAAAAACAGAGATGTTTACGTTGGCAAAATCGACAATAAAGAAGTGGACTTTGTGGTTACAGACCACGAGGGCTACACCTCTTATTATCAGGTGGCTTGGAGTACAATGAACGTCGAAACGCTTGAGCGTGAACTCGCTCCGCTAAATGCAATCAAAGACTCAAACCCCAAATATTTGCTGACGACAGATTTGGATTTTAACCCTGTTTATGGGGGTATTCGCAAACTAAACGTGGTGGATTGGCTGCTTGAAGAAGAAGTAAGTGATAAGGCAATGGGAAAAAGTAAGGGAATAAGTAGGGGAATAAGTAGGGAAATAAAAGAAAAAAGTAGGGGAAAAATTTTAGAATTGATAAAAAATAATGAAAAAATTTCTGTTCCTGAAATTGTCGAAATAATTGGATTGAGTATTTCGGGCGTTGAAAAAAATATCAGACAACTAAAACAAGAGGGAAAACTTTCGCGTACTGCCAATACCAAGAGCGGAAGTTGGATTGTTAATAATAGTTAATTAATATGAAATTCATTTATCTTCCTTTGTGGTTTTTCAAAACGCGAATTTTGGGCAAAAAAATTCCGTTGGTTTCGGTGATTTTCATTACCGATAAGTGTAATTTGAAATGCAAACATTGTTGCGTTTATGCTAAAAACAACTCAATTACAAAGAGTTACGTGCAAATCGAAGACGATTTGAAATATTGCTACAAGCAAGGTGCGCGTTTTGTGGATTTTGAGGGCGGCGAGCCGACTTTGTGGCACGACGGCGATAAAAATCTCAACGATTTGCTTGATTTAGCAAAAAAAATCGGCTTTTATTCAACCACCGTTACCACCAATGCGCAAAGGGATTTTTCCGACTGCAAAGCCGACAGTATTTGGGTGAGTTTGGACGGTTTCGGCAAATTCCACGATGAAATTCGCGGCGAGGGCAGTTTTGAAAAACTTGT
>WRGS01000212.1 GCA_009787075.1 Paludibacter sp. | reverse complement strand
TATTATAGAGCAATTAAATTGCGTAGCCCTTCTATTACCTTGCGATTGTCCGTATGACTATTGGGAAACAGATAAAATTAAAGGAAAAGGAATTTTATCAATGCGTCATGCCGCTGTATTGGCAGGGCTGGGAAGTTTGGGCAAAAACACTCTTTTTATGAATAAACTTTATGGGAATTTTTTGACATTGGGCGCAATATTGACGAATTTAGATTTGAAATCCGACCATTTATCCGAAGAATTGTGCATAGAAAATTGCCATTTGTGCTTGGATAATTGTCCTGTCAATGCGTTGGACGGAAAAACAGTCAATCAGAAATTGTGCAGACCCTATACTTATACCACTAATGAAAGAGGTTTTGAAGTTGTTAATTGTAATAAATGCAGAATAGTTTGTCCCAAAAGATTTGGAATGTAATAAAGAAAATTAAAATCCCAAAAAATTACAACAAAAAATAGCCAAAAACACAAACATTGCTTTGTCTGTATTTTTGGCTGTTCTTTTACAAAAAAATGATGTTCAAATGCTTGGCATTATTTTTCTAAATATGCAAGCACATCGCCTTTTTTGACGGTTTTTCCCTGCTCAACCGAATCAACGATTTTGCCATCGTAGTTTGCATATACAAATTCCAATCCGTTAGCGGTTTGCAATGCGCAAAGCAAATCTCCTTCTTTGAAACGCTTTCCATTTTCGGGTTTCAAAGAAATGTCGTCCAAATCAAATTCCCACAAAACGCGCCCTGCCGCCTGACCAATCACCGCCTCTGCTTTTGGGTGGCGGGCAATTGCAAGTTCGGTCAAATTAACATTTGGTGCAGCCGAGCCGCTTGCGGTATGACGTTTTTTGATTTCATCTTCGAGTTCCTTATTGAAACGTTTTTTAGCCTCGCCTGATTTGTATTCGCGATATTGTTTTTCGTGCATAGCAAATTCAAACAGTTCTTCATCGTTCTGCCCGCGCTCCCAGCCGAGTTCTTTCATCATTTCTATAAATTTCGGCAATTCGTCAGGATAATTGTCCTGCGGATTATTGGTAGAAAATTCAAATCCTTTTTCTTTTGCCAACTCAATAATTTCAGGCGCAAGTGGTCCAGGCAAGTTTCCTGCTTTTCCGAGAATCATATCCCACGTTGCCTTGTCAATCATTTCGTAACGTTTCCCGCCTTTGCTCATTGTGAAAATATTCATCAAAGCAATATTTTTAACATATTGACTGAACGGAGTTACAAGCGGTGGATAACCCACTTTTGGCCAAACATATTTTACTTCTTCAAAAAGTTGAACAAGCAGTTCATCTTCTGTAAGTTCTTTTTGTCCTTTTGCTTTCAGATTAGAATTAATGGCAGCGTGAACGCCTTTTAAATCAGCCATCAACGAACCCATCATTCCGCCCGGAAGTCCGCAACCAATAAGCAGCGAATTCATAAAACGATTTCTTTCATCAATAAAATATCCCAAAAAGTCGTCAATGAAACTTTGCGTCAATTCGCGTACTTTCATATAAGCATTCATATTGATTTCAGGCACTTTAAATCCAGCATCGCGCAGCATTTCTACAATCGTAATTACGTCAGGATGAATCATTCCCCATGAAAGCGGTTCCATTGCCACGTCAAGATAATCAACGCCAGCTTTTGCCACTTCAAGCATCGAAGCAACAGAAAAACCGGGTCCTGTATGTCCGTGATATTCAACAGGAATATTCGGATGTTTGTCTTTAATTGCTTTCACAATTTTTCCGTTGGTAACAGGACGACCAATGCCCGCCATATCTTTCAAGCAGATTTCGTCTGCGCCTGCGGCAATCAATTCTTCTGCCATTCTGATATAATAATCGGCGTTGTGAATTGGCGAATAAGTGATGCACAAAGTCGCCTGCGCAATCATACCTGCTTCTTTTGCCCAGCCGATTGCAGGAATAATGTTGCGCGTATCGTTCAATCCGCAGAAAATGCGTGTAATATCAACGCCCTGCGCTTTTTTAACGCGGTACATCAATTTACGCACATCAGCAGGCACAGGATTCATACGAATTCCGTTGAGACCTCTGTCCAGCATGTGCGTTTGAATGCCTACCTCGTTGAAAGGTTTGCAAAATGCACGAACAGAAGCGTTTGGATTTTCTCCAAACAGTAAATTTACCTGTTCCGATGCGCCGCCATTGGTTTCTACGCGAGCAAAGCAGCCCATTTCAATAATATGCGGAGCAATTTTTTCTAGTTGGTCTTTACGCGGCACATACTTCCCCGATGATTGCCACATATCTCTATAAAGCAAAGATAATTTGATTTCTTTCATATTCTTTTTACTTACTTTTTTTATTAAACTGTTGTATATCAGATTTTTGATTAAGGAAATTTTTCTTTAATTAAAGACTACAAAAGTACATAAAATTTTTCAATAAAAAAATTTTATTATAGAGATTTTTACCGCATATTAACTCTTTTTTACCGCGCCGCAAAAAATAATCAAAAAATTTTATTTTTAACATTTATAAATATAATAATATAAAAATTAAAACGTTTAATAATTGTAAATAAAATAAAAATAATGTTTAACAATTAAATTTTTACAATTATGTTACTCTCAAAAGAAATCAAATTGACATCGCAACAATGGTGCGATTATGTTTTTGACAACAAAAACAAAGAGTATGGCGCATATCAGATGCGCAGAACGTCCTCCAAACGTCATATTTTGGCGTTCCTTATCGTAGCGGCTTTTACGGCAGTTTCTATTGCTGTTCCTGCTGCAATTCAGCAAGTTAGAGCGGCAAATCCTCAATGGCAATCTGACAGTGGAACAATTGTTATCACCGATATTATCGACCCAAAAGAACCTGAACAGCCGAAAATGCCTGTTGATGTTCCGCCGCCGCCGAAAACTATTACAACATTCGTTTTTGCTGTGCCGACAATGGTTAGCAGCGACCAAATTAACGATGATAATCAGTTAATTACTCAAGACGAAGCCAAAAATGCGGCTGGTGTAGCTGGACTTACCGCTAATGCGGGCACTTCGGGTGCAACTGAACATCCGGACGATATTTTACATGCTGTTCCTCCTATTTTTGACTCAAAGCCCAAAGATGACAAAATCGAAATTGTTCCTGCACACGCTCCCGAATTTCCAGGCGGGCTCACAGAACTTTATGCTTTTGTCGGCAAAAATTTGCGTTATCCTGAAATTTCCAGAGAAAACCAAGTTCAAGGAACGGCACATATCAGATTTGTTGTTGAAAAAGACGGCAGTGTTTCGGATATTACACTTTTGCGCGGTTTTGACAATGCTTGCAATAAGGAAGCGCTTCGTGTAATTCAATTGATGGGGAAACAAAAATGGGTAGCAGGACGTGATGACAAAGGCAATGCTGTCCGCGCTTATTTTACCATTCCAATCACTTTTAAATTAAGCGAAAAATAATTAATTGTTAAAATTAATTAAATCTTGTGAAATCTTTCGGAAATTTAAAACTTCCGAAAGATTTTTTTATAAATTTGCATTCAAGAAAAATTGTATAATAATTAAAAATTTAAGTGTATTCTAACAAAACATTTCGTTCCACTTATCAAAAATTATAAGTTTTTTTTCATCAATTTTTCTTAATTTTTTCCTGATTTCATCGGTAGAAAGTTCTTTTTCTGGTTTCGATTTTGAAAAAAATTTATCTGCATAGCAAATTATTTTTTCTTCAATCGAAATCGGACAAAAATCCTGATGCGGCAATGGCAAATTTCGCTCAATAATTTCTTCTAACGAAATTCCTGTTCCAGTATGCCTTTGGGCAACAAGCGCGTGGCGCGTAAAACCCTCGTTTTCGAGAATTTGTGCGCCCAAATAACCGTGTTCGATGTAATGATGTTCTCCAAAACAGAAAATTGACGGCGCATGGCAAAGGAAAATTCCAATATCGTGCAGCATCGCCGCCTGTTCCACAAACTGCAAATCGGCATTTAATTCTGTGTGTTTTTGGCAAATTTCCACCGCTTTATCCGCAACCTGACGACTATGACACACAAGCAGACGATACAAATCGCTGCTTTTTTTATAATATTTTTCAATAATTAAAATGGGATTCATAAAATATTTTGCTGTCTTGATATTTAAAAATATTTGCAAAAATAATGAAAAGTTTTGTATCTTTGCAGCGCAAAAAAAATCACAAAATCAGATGCAATTTTTTCAATTTAATTTTTCTGTTGCCGAAATTATTTGTTTCGGCACTTTATTGATGGTTTTTATTTATCAGGAATATTTTTATGTGCGTTATATTAACGGCGTAAATCGTTATGCAAAAAAACTGCAAAAATCGGATATTGAGTTTATTACAGCGCAGCCGCCTGTTTCAATTATTATTTGCGCCAAAAACGAAGAGCAAAACCTCAAACAATTTCTACCTCAAATTCTTGCGCAGCAATACGCTGACTTTGAGGTAATTGTGATTGACGACGGCTCGTATGACGACACAACTTATTTTTTAGATACTTTAAAAAGAAAACACCCGAATTTGCGTTCTACTTTTGTTCCCAAAAGCACAAAAACCATAAGTACCAAAAAATTAGGAATTTCGCTTGGAATTAAGGCTGCAAAAAACGACTTGTTGCTTTTAACCGATGCCGACTGCCGCCCTGCAAGCGAACTTTGGTTAGCGCAAATGGTGCGAAATTTTACATCAGAAACCGAATTGATACTTGGCTACGGCGCGTATAATGAGGAAGATACGTTTTTAAACAGAATGATTACTTACGATACGCTTTTTGTTGCGCTGCAATATTTGGGAATGGCGCTGGTGCATAAGGCGTATATGGGCGTTGGGCGCAATTTGGCATACCGTAAAAGCGTTTTTTTTGAAAACGGCGGCTTTACGCCAACACTGCATTTAAAATCGGGCGACGACGATTTGTTTGTCAATCGTGCTGCTACGCGCACCAACACGCGCGTAGAGATTTCGCCGCAAAGCGTTATGTGGTCTGAACCGAAACACACTTTTGAAGATTGGATGTATCAAAAAATGCGTCATTTGTCCGTTTCAGGTTATTATTCCGTCAAAAGCAAGGCGCAAATCGGCGTTGAGCCGATTACGCGCGGACTTTTTTATGCGACGTTCGCCGCTACGCTCGTCTTTGGAATTTTAGGAAATATTTTAACGTGCGCCGCCGCTGTTTTGCTGTTTTTAATACGTTATTTTACGCAGTTTTTTACAGTCAATCCTGCCGTGCGGCATTTTGGCGGCGCACGAAAATATGTTTTCTCTTTGCCTGTGGCTGATATTTTTATTCCGCTTTTTAATTTATTTATTTTAATAATAAAACGCCCGACAAAAAAAGGCAGAAATATTTTTTGGAAATAAAAATTACATCATTTCCACGCTTCGTTTTACAAAATTTGCTAAGGCTTCGCCTTTGAGCATATTATTTGCAAGCAAGGCCAAATCAACAAGTTGCCCAACTTGCTTATTTTCAGCAACGTAATCGGCATAAATCTGACGTTTTTCCGCTTTCAAATCCTCAATTTTTTTACGAAGTTCTTCTTTTGAAGTTTTATCTTCCTGCGGAATTTCATCGTATTTTTTGGACTTGTTGCGTTCGTCAATTTCATCAATATTTTTCTGATTTTCAGCAATTTGAGAAATAAACGGCGCAACTTTTTCATCGCAAATTTCCTGTTGATTTTTCAAAATATTTTCCACAAGCGGATGCGTTGCATTAACCACGAGAGCAAAACTGTCGGGCATATCGCCGTAAAAACTGTACATTCCACCGCCCAAAGCCGACATATCTTTCATTCGGCGCATAAATTCATTTTGAGTAATGAAAACAGGATTTGCCGCCGCGCCAAGATTTTCAAAAGTTACAATGAAATTTGTTTTGTCCTGCTTTGGCAAAGCCGAATTAAAAATATCAATCAATGCATCACGCTGATTATCAGCAAGATTAACTTCCGAAACATCGGATTTTACAATCAATTTTTCCACCACGTCGGAATCAACGCGCACAAACCGCGATTTTTCAAATTTCTGCTCCATTTGTCCGATTGCATGAATATCCAATTGTCCGTCCATCAGTAGTACATCGTAGCCTTTTGCTTTCGCCGCGTTGATGTAAGTGTATTGTCCGTCTGCATTGGTGGCGTAAAGATAAATCAAAGTTCCGTCTTTATCTTTCTGATTTTCAGCAATTAAGTCTTTATATTCTTCAAAAGTAAAAAGTTTTCCGTCGGTGTTTGTCAAAAGTGCAAATTTTTCGGCACGTTCGTAAAACTTCTCGTCAGAAAGCATTCCGTATTGAATAAAAATTTTCAAATCGTTCCATTTTTCTTCAAATTGCGGGCGGTCGTTTTTAAAAATCTCAGCCAAACGGTCGGCTACTTTTTTGGTAATATGGCTCGAAATTTTCTTAACATTCTGGTCGCTTTGCAAATAGGAACGCGAAACATTCAGCGGAATATCAGGCGAGTCAATAACTCCGTTTAATAAGGTAAGATATTCAGGCACAATGTTTTCCACTGCATCGGTTACAAAAACCTGATTGCAGTAAAGTTGAATTTTATTGCGTTGAATTTCAAAATTATTTTTAATCTTTGGAAAATATAAAACTCCCGTCAAATTAAACGGAAAATCAACATTCAAATGAATGTGAAACAGCGGCTCGTCAGCCATTGGATAAAGGTCGCGATAAAATTTTGCGTAATCTTCGTCTGTCAAATTGGCAGGTTTGCGCGTCCAAAGCGGCTGCGTATCATTAATAATATTGTCTTCGTCAGTTTCCACTTCCTTGCCGTCTTTCCATTCTTTTTTCTTGCCGAAAGCAATTTCTACGGGCAAAAAACGGCAATATTTATGTAAAAGTTCAGTAATTTTCTGTTCTTCCAAAAAATCCTCGTTGTCTTTGTCGATATGCAACACAATGTCTGTTCCACGCTCCGATTTTATAGTTTCTTTGAGAGTAAATTCGGGGTCGCCTTTGCACGACCAATGCATTGCAGGCGCATTTTCCTGATACGATTGAGTGAAAATTTCAACTTTTTCGCTCACCATAAATGCAGAATAAAAGCCCAAACCGAAATGCCCGATAATTGACTGCGCATCGTTTTTATATTTTTCAACAAATTCTTCCGCACCCGAAAACGCAATCTGATTGATATAACGCTCAATTTCTTCGGCAGTCATGCCAATTCCCTTGTCGGAAACGCTAATTGTTTTCTTTTTCTTATCAATGGAAATGCGCACGGTCAAATCGCCAAGTTCGCCTTTAAAATCGCCCACAGAGGCAAGCGTTTTGAGTTTTTGTGTTGCATCAACAGCATTTGAAACAAGTTCGCGAAGAAAAATTTCATGGTCGCTGTACAAAAATTTTTTTATAATCGGGAAAATATTATCACTTGTAACTCCAATTGTTCCCTTTGTATTATTGCTCATAATCAATATATTATATTTTTTTATTTCTGATTTAAAAATTTAAAAGTTCGCAACCCTGTTTTCAAAAAAAATGCCATTATATAAATAATGACATTTTGGCAGAGAATTTATTATTTTTGATTTTTTTCAATAATTCATTTGCTGTAAATAAAATTTTTACCAAACTGAAAAATGCACATATCGTTTTGGATTTTCTTTTATGTCAAAAATCAGTTTGTTGGCATTGTCGGAAACGTTTTTCAAATTATCGTAAAGTTGTTTGTCGTTCATCAACGCGCCGAGAGTGCCGTCTGTACTGTTGATTTTTTCAGTTAAAGATTTGAGATTTCCAACTGTTTGGTCAAGCGAATTTACGGTTTTTGCAAGGTCAATATCGCTCACATTTCCGCTAAACTGTTTCAAATCGGTTGTAATTCCGTTAACATTGGAAAAAAGCAAGGGCAAATCGTTGTTTAACAGCGCATTCAGTTGGCGCGATGAAGCCGCAAGCGATGCTGTTGTAACATCAAGCGCAGCAAGCGACTGCTGCAAATGCTGACTCTCGGCAAGCGAACGAAATGCACGCATAAGCGAATCGGCTTGCGTTGCCACCGCGCTGATTTTTACAAGCAAATCGTTCTGAATATTGCTCATTATTCCGCCTGTAGTAAAAGATGGAATCGTATCTCTCGACTTTAAACTTGGAACATAACTCAAATCTTTTTCGTCAAAAACAATGCGCACAGCCTTTCCACCGAGCAATCCGTCTTCATAAATTTCCACTTTTGCTGTGGCAGGAATTGTCATTTTTTTGCTCACATAAAGTTCCATAATAAAAGGCGACGAATTTTGCGGCTGGTATTTAATATCTGCCACCAACCCAACTTTAAAACCTTTAATATTTACAGGAAATGATTTTTGCAGTCCGTCAACATCGTTTAAAAGAACATAGTATGTGTTGTCTGCCGAAAACAGTGTTGTTCCCTTCAGAAAATTCATTCCAAAATAAAGCAGAAAAATGGCGATAATAACCATTAATCCGATTTTAAAATTGCGTGTAAAAATATTTTTTGCCATAAAATTTTTTGCAAATGTACATGATTTTTTTGAATTACACACAGATTGATAAAAATTCAATTTAACCCAAAATCCGTATTAGTGAAAAGCATAATTTCAATCTTAATTTATTATTCTCCTCCTCCTTCAATGGTTTTGATTGTGCCGTCTGGGTTGTATTCAAGTTCTACAACTTTCATTGAGCGCAGCCACGTTTGCCCGCCCGAAGGTACACTGTCGTGGTGGAAAAGATACCATTTATCATTGATTTTCACGATGCTGTGATGCGTAGTCCAGCCAACAACAGGCGTAAGAATTACGCCCATATAAGTGTAAGGTCCGTAAATATTGTCGGATACGGCATAACACAAGCGGTGTGTGTCGCCTGTGGAGTAGGAAAAATAATATTTTCCGTTGTATTTGTGCAGCCACGAAGCCTCAAAAAATCGGCGCGTGGTGTCGCCCTGCATTAGCGGTTTGCCGTTTTCGTCCAAAATTACCAAATCGCGAGGTTCTTCGGCAAATTCAAGCATAGCGGCGTTCAAACGCGCGATTTTTGCACAAAGCGCGGGTTCGTTGTCTGCTGGGAAAGCGGCGATTTCCAATGCTTTGTTGTTGCGGTAACGCTGCAACTGTCCGCCCCATATTCCGCCGAAAATAATATAATATTCTCCGTTTTCAGCAAAAACGCAGGGGTCAATACTGTAACTGCCTTTTATTGGGTTTTCCTGCGGAATGAACTTGCCGTCAGGCTTATCGCTAATTGCCACGCCAAGATGAAAAACATCATTTTTATCTTTTAACGAAAAATAAAGGTAATATTTACCGTTTTTCTCGGCAACATCGCTATCCCACAATTGCCTGCCTGCCCAAGCAATATCATCGACAGACAAAATTACGCCGTGGTCGGTCGGGTTGCCGTTTTCTATATTGTCAAAGGAAATAACGTGATAATCGCGCATATCGAAATGGTCGCCGTTGTCATTTTCGGGGATTCCGCTATCTCTGTCGTGCGATGGATAGATATACACTTTGCCGTTAAATACATGCGCAGAAGGGTCTGCCATATAATCTTTTGGAAATAAATATTTGGGTGTTTTCATTTTTATTTATATTTTATTATTTATTAAATTCAATTATTTTTTACTTTCAATTTTTTGCACACAGATGACACAGATTTAGACAAGATTAACATCGAAAGCAATAAACAAATAAAAAGAATTGTGTTTTTCATTGCGATTTTATTTTTAAATTAATATCCTGTTGGTTTTCTCTGTCTATTTGAATAGATTTATACATAATCAATGGTTTTTTATTCCAAATGCAAAGGTACAAAATTAATATACATTAAACTGCGAAAATATATTTTTTTACAAAAATTGTTGTTAATTACAATTATTTTGTGTTACTTTGCAGAAGTTTTTCAACGATTTTTGCGGTGAAAAATTGGAAAATAAGAATTGAAATTTTTAATAAATAATAAAATATAAATAAAAAAATGAAAAAAATCAGCACAACATTTGTCGTTGTTATTGTATTGATAATCTTTGTTTTAGTGGGCTTTGGAATGTACAGAGGACTTGTAAGTACACGCAACGATGCAGAAAAAGAATGGTCGAATGTGCAAACGCAGTATCAGCAGCGTGCCGACCTTATTCCAAACCTTGTGGCAACAGTTAAAGGCTATGCAGCGCACGAACAGGGAACGCTCGAAGGCGTGATTGAAGCACGGGCAAAAGCGACTCAAATTACAATTGACCCCACACAACTGACGCCCGAAAAATTAAAGGAATATCAGGCGGCGCAGGGCGACATCAGTTCTGCTTTGGGAAAGATTCTTGCTTTGCGCGAGGCGTATCCTGATTTGAAGGCAAATCAGAATTTTTTGGAATTGCAATCGCAACTTGAAGGAATGGAACATCGCATTGCAACGGCGCGAACTCGCTACAATGATGCTGCAACAATTTACAAAAACAAAGTTGAGCAACCGCCTTCGTCTTTTGTTGCAAGTTTGTTCGGTTTTCAGCCAAAGCCGCTGTTTGAGGCAGCGCAGGGAGCAGAAAATGCTCCGAAAGTGGAGTTTTAAAACAAAATGCAGAAAAATATTTATAAATATCTGTTAATTAGCGTTTTCGCGATTATTACTTTTAGTTGTGAAGATAATCGGCGGTCGCCAATTCCTGATTATCCTGTGTATTTGGAACTCGACCTTTTGGGCGAATACAACACGTTTTACAATTCCAGAGGGCAAAGCCTTGTGTTTATTGAACCGAGAAAAGCGACCGAGCGTTTAGGTTTTGGCGGAATTTTGGTTTGTACAAACTCGTGGGGCGAATATTGCGCTTTCGACTTGGCTTGTCCATACGAGGCAAAACGCGATTTGCGCGTGCGTCCGGACGGTTTAGTTGCGGTTTGTGATTCCTGCGGCTCAAAATTTGATCTTTGGGAAACTGCGCTTGGCGTTCCTCAAGGACCTTCAAAATTTCCGCTAAAAAAATACAGAACAAGCGTAAGTGTTAATAAATTAGTGATTTTCAGATAAATTAAGTGAATTTGTTTTCTGTTTTTTGGTGATAAATCAACAACGGAAGAACGTTTAGAAACTGTTTAAATTTAAAATTTTTTGTAAAAAATAATTTTAAAAGGCAGAAAATAATTTAAACTTTTTAAACAAATTTCTGTCAAAAGTTTGTTATGACAGAAAATTCGGGAAAAATATTACAGAAAATTGGTAACAGAACGCCTTTTAGCGTGCCTGAAGGTTATTTCGAGCAATTTGCAGGCGGAATTATGCCGTTTATTTCTGCGCAAAACAAGCGACCTGCCCGTATTTTTGAAATGCGGCGTTGGTTTGTTGCCGCTGCTGCTATGGCTTTGTTGATTTCTGTCGGATTTATGTCGTACCGCTCGTATGAAAAATATCAAATTGCTGAAAATCAGGATAATTACGAAACCTACCTTATGTCCCAAATTGATAATAACAATTTGATGGAATATTATTTTACTTCTTATGACGAATAGCGGATTTTTTTGTTAAAAAACTTTATCAAATATTCTTTTTTCTAAAAAATCAAAGTAATTTTATGTTGTGAGCAATAAATGAATTATATTTGCAAACTTTTTAGAAATTAAATTTTTTATGAACAAAAATAATTCGATTTTTACAATCGCAGTTGTAGTTTTTGCGGCTTTTGTTTGTGCAAATTGCCAGAACAACAATCAGAACAGTGCAAAAAACAACGCTTTCGCAACCGATAGCACGGGCACAGTTACAGCCCGTTTGCCGATTGCTTATATCAATGTTGATTCGTTGCTGCTGCATTATCAATTTGCCAAAGATGCCAACGAAGAGTTGATGAAAGCGCAGGAAAGTTCGCGTGCAACGCTCAATTCGCGTATGCGCAAGTTGCAGGAAGATGCGGCGGAATTTCAGCGCAAGTTGAACAATAACGCATTCCTCAGCCGCGACCGCGCCGAAGAAGAAGGCGCACGTTTGCAAAAACAAGACCAAGAATTGCAGGATTTGAGCGCGAAATTGCAAGATCAGTTTATCACAAAGCAGCAAAAACTGAGCGAACAATTGCGCGACACAATAAATGTTTTTCTCAAAGCATTTAACAAAGATAAAAAATATGAAATGATTATCAGCAATACCGCAAACGACAATATTTTGTGGGCTGACCCAAAGTATGATATTACAAGCGAAGTGATTGAGGCTTTGAATAAACGTATGAAGAAATAAAATAAATAATCAAAAATTTTACAATAATTTTTTTAATGAGAAATATTAAGATTTTAACATTTTTGGCGATTATTGCCGTTGCGCTTTTTGCCTGCAAAAAAGAAGAACCCAAACCAGAACCACCAATTATAGTTGCCGACAATGTTTATGCAGGACAATTAACTGTTAATAACAATGGCGTTTCTGAAATTAGCGACCTTGAAATAAATTTAATTACGACCGCAAAAGAAGACAGCGTTGTACTTTTATTCAATAAGGTAAAATTTATTGCTGCAATGCCTGTCGGATTTGATATTAAAGTACCTGTTAAATCGTCTTCGCCAAATTGCCCGTCTGCACTTTCGGGCACAGGCATTACGCCTTATCTTGGAAATGTACTTTATCAAAGTTTCAGAGTAGATAATGTGCAGGGAATAGTTACTAACGATTCTTTAAAAGTGGATATGGAGTTTGTTGTAGTACAATCAATGGGAATTTTGGCACAAGGGCAGAAATTTCCGACAAATTTTGCAGGAAAAATCAAACAATAAGTGTTTTATATATTTATCAGACAATAAAACGATTAAAAATAATGGGTTTTTACATAGGTTAATACATAGAACCTGCTGTTTTGGGAAAAACGGCAGGTTCTTTCATTTATTTTTTCAGAAAAAAAATCAAAAAATCTTTATAAAATTTTGTTCTTTCAAAAAAAATTCTTACTTTTGCACCCACAAAAAAGAAAAGATATTTTTGGCTCTGTAGCTCAACTGTATAGAGCATCTGACTACGGATCAGAAGGTTGTGGGTTAGAATCCCGCCAGAGTCACACATTATAATAAAAAATTTTTCATAATGTTTAAGTTGGAAAGTGTTAATTTTGAGATAAAATTGACACTTTTTTATTTATAACCTGAGTTTTGGATAAGAAATTTCATAATTTATTGATATTCAGGTGTTGTTAATTTAGTATATCAAACATCGTTTTATTTCTTTTTTGGATTGCTTCCTGCTTCGGGCTCTCGCCCTCGCAATTACGTTTTTAAATATTCCCTTAATAAAAATAAAAATTATGTTTCACAATACAGAACAATAAAAAAACCGCCAATTTCTCGGCGGTTTTTAATTAATTTAATTCATTTTTTTAGAAAGCATAACCAAGGGTTACATAGAATTGATTGCTGTGAATTTTCAAATTTTCCTCTTTACCTGTATAAGCATTTAACAAGCCCCAGTCGTAACCAACTTTAAAAATAACATTGCTAAAGTTAATGCCTGCGCCAAGTCCTGCTTTTACGTCAAATGGAGAAAGGTTAAAACCGCCTTTTTCTTCTTTGTCAAACCATTTGAAAGTTTCATCACTATCCTCTACATTGGGTTCCTTTAGAACTAATTTGCTTTCTCCAACAAACGAATACACAAATTTAGGACCTGCAAATCCGAACACTTTGAAATTATCAGAAATAGCATAAGTGTAGGTCAGGCGAACAGGAATGTCCAAAGAATGCGATTGATTCTTGAGAGTCAAAGTGTTTCCTAATACTTCAAGCACTTTTTTGTTTTTAAAGCCGTAGGTATAATTCAAACCCCAAGCGATGCCAAAGCCGCCTTGAATGTTCATATCATAACCTAAGCCAACTGAAATGCCATTGGTAGCAAATAAATCTTGCATAGAAAAACCAAGATCGCTAGATTCATTGGGATTTACTGAAGCAATTGTGTTCACATACCCAGCATTTACACTAAACTGTGCGCTTGCAGCAGCGCTTACCATTACTAATGCAGCCACCATTGCTGCTTTCATTAATTTTGTCATAAAAAATTTAATTTTTTTGTTTGTTATTAAAATTATTAATATTATTATTTTTATTATCACTACAAAGACCGTGCCAGAAAAATTCACATCAGTTTGGATATTGGGTTTTTTAGCTTTCAGCGCCTTTCCGTAAATTCCGCTGCGCTTCACATACGGTTTGCCCTAACGGGCAAATCCAGCCTCTCCCCCCTGCCCCTCTCCTCAAGGAGGGGGAGCATTCCCTCCTTTGGAGGGGTTAGGGGAGGCTTTTTCGCGCTTTTAACTTTCCAACTTCAATCTT
>WRGS01000211.1 GCA_009787075.1 Paludibacter sp. | reverse complement strand
ATGTTTTTGGCTTTGGGACGCAAAAATACGCACAACGTAACCGACAAAGATGGAAATATTAGCAAAGAAAAAAGTTTGTTGCTGCGTTTTGTGCTTGATGAGCGCGTTTGCGATGGTTTTTACTATGCCTCGTCTATGCGTGCGTTCAACAAAATTCTTGCAAATCCTGAAAGTCTGCTCGTTCCACCCGAAAAAATTGTTTATGACGAAGGTGTAAGACGCATGAATAAAGAAAAATCATAATTTTCTTGAAAAATAAACTTGTAATAAAAACCGAAAACAAAAGACAAATCAAATGATGCCTGAAAAAATTTCCAAATGGTATAAAATGTTGATTGTTTGGCGTGTAGAGCATGTCAAATTGCAGCATTTTGTGCTTTTTTTAAGTTTGTTAATAGGCGTTTTGTGTGCTGTAGCGGCGTTTTTGCTAAAAGAATCAATTCATTTTTTGCAAAATTTGGTAACAAATATTGCAAATAAAAACTCATTAAACTATGGTTATCTGGTTTTTCCATCAATAGGGATTTTAATTACATCGCTTTTTGTGCGTTACATTGTGCGCGATGATATTTCGCACGGCGTTACGCGCATTCTGTATGCCATTTCGCAGCGCAAAAGCATTATCAAACTTCACAATGTTTGGACTTCGATGGTTGGAAGTTTATTTACAATCGGGCTTGGCGGCTCGGTTGGGGCTGAAGCGCCAATTGTGCTTACAGGCTCGGCAATTGGTTCTAATTTGGGAAAATTGTTAAAATTAGACCAAAAAACTCTGATGCTGCTTGTTGGTTGCGGCGCATCAGGCGCAATTGCAGGCATTTTCAAAGCGCCGATTGCGGGTTTTGTTTTCACGCTCGAAGTGCTGATGATTGATATGACAATGACTTCAATTGTGCCGCTGCTGATTTCAGCTGTTACTGCAACTGCTACTACCTATATTCTTACAGGTAAGGAATTTATGTTCGATTTTTTTGTACGGCAGTCGTTTGCCGTTGATAGAATTCCGTATTTGCTTTTGCTGGGAATTGTGTGCGGACTTGTGTCGTTATATTTTACACGCGGAATGAATTTTTTGGAAACTCAATTTCGCAAAGTAAAAAATCCAATGTTCAAATGGGCTTTGGGCGGTACAACTTTGGGTTTGCTGATTTTTATTTTTCCGCCGCTTTATGGTGAAGGATATACTACTGTAAATGAACTGCTTGCAGGAAATGCCACTGCAGTTTTCGACCGCAGTCCGTTTCAGGCGGCAATGGGCAACGAATTTATGGTTATTTTTTATTTAACATTAATTGTTTTGTTAAAAATTGTCGCCTCAACCTGCACAACAAGCGGCGGCGGCGTTGGCGGAATTTTTGCGCCTTCACTTTTTGCAGGCTGTATAACGGGATTTATTGTAGCCAAAATATTGATAATGTGCGGAGTATCTATTCCAATTTCCAATTTTGCGCTCGCAGGAATGACAGGAGTAATGTCGGCTGTGATGCATGCGCCGCTTATGGGAATCTTCTTGGTTGCCGAACTCACAGGCGGTTACGATTTGCTTATGACGCTGATGGTAGTTTCTGTAACTGCTTATGTTACAATAATTTTCTTTGAGCCGCACAGTTTGTATGCAATGCGTTTGGCGGCCAAAGGCGAACTGCTTACGCATCACAAAGACAAAGCGGTTTTGACTTTAATGAAAATGGAAAATGTACTTGAAACCGATTTAAAAGTGGTTTTTCCTGAAATGACTTTGGGCGATTTTGTAAAAATAATTTCAGAATCGTACCGAAATATTTTTCCTGTTGAAGAAAAAGCCAGCGGAAGGCTCATTGGCGTTGTTTCGTTGGACGAAGTGCGCAATATTATGTTCCGCCCAGAATTATATAAACGTTTTACTATCAAAGAATTAATGAATTATCCGCCCGCAATTTTAAACAATGAAATGCCGATGGAAAAGGTTATGCAAATTTTTGAAGACACGGGCGCGTGGAATTTGCCCGTAACCGACTCCAAAGGACGTTATGTAGGTTTTGTTTCAAAATCCAAAATTTTTAATTCATATAGGAATATGCTTGTCAATTTTTCTGACGAATAAAAAAACAGCGACAAATCATACACTTTGCCGCTGTTCCATCTTTATTAATAAAATTTCAAAATCTTCCTTCAACTATTTCCCAATCAATAATTTCCCAGATTTTTTCAATGTGTTCTGCGCGGCGATTTTGATAATCAACGTAATAGGCGTGTTCCCAAACGTCAAATGTTAAAATCGGTGTCATTGCCTTTGTAAGCGGATTGCCCGCATTCGATTCTTTGAGAATTTGCAATTCTCCGTTAGCGTCTTTTGCTAACCAAGCCCAGCCTGAGCCGAAAAGCGTAACAGCAGCGGCGGAAAATTCTTTTTTAAACTCATCGAAATTTCCCCATTTTTTATTAATCGCATCAGCGAGCGCACCTTTGGGCACACCGCCGCCGTTTGGCGAAAGTTGCAAAAAATAAAGCGTGTGATTGAGCGTTTGCCCTGCATTATTAAAAATCGCACCGTCGCTTTCGCGCACAATGGTTTCAAGGTCGGCGTTCTCAAATTTTGTCCCTGCAATCAGGTTATTGAGGTTCGTAACGTAAGTTTGCAGATGCTTTCCGTAATGCAAATTAATTGTTTGCTCGCTGATAATCGGAGCAAGCGCATCTGCGGCATAAGGTAATTTTGGCAATTCAAATATCATAAACTTTTAATTTAGAGTTAATTTTTTTTTATTATTATAATTTTTTTATGCATACAAAAGTACGAATTTTTTTATTATAAAACAAAATTTTTCAATAATTTTGCAGCCGATGAAAACAATTATCACAATAACAGCCGACGGCTCGCCAACGCTATATATGCCTGAAATTCAGGAACATTATCATTCTGTTTTTGGTGCGCGGAAGGAATCGGAACATATTTTTATTAACGCAGGTTTGCGCAATTGTACAAAAAAGGAAATTTCTGTTTTTGAAGTTGGATTTGGTACGGGTTTGAATGCTGCACTGACTTTGATTGAAGCAGAAAAATCTGCGAAAATTGTTGATTATAAAGCGATTGAACTTTTTCCTGTGGGAAATATTATTTATGAAAATTTGAATTTTTTTGAAAATAATATTTATAAAAAATATTTTCAGAAAATCCATCAATGTGCTTGGGGTGAACAGGTGGCTATTACCGATTTTTTCTTTTTAACAAAAATAAAAGCCGATTTTACAACTTTTGAATGTGATTTTGGTTTCGATGTATGTTATTTTGATGCGTTTTCGCCCGAAAAGCAGGCGGAGATGTGGCAACTTTCGCGCTTTCAAATGTTGTACTGCGCTGCAAACCAACATTCTACACTCACAACATATTGCGCAAAAGGACAAGTTCGGCGCAATTTACAATCGGCAGGTTTCGCTGTTGAACGTTTGGCTGGTCCAAAAGGTAAACGCGAAATTTTACGTGCAACCAAATGAAATTATTGAAAATCAGCAAGTTTTTCTAAATTCTTTTCTGATGAGATGTCTTACCTGCAATTATTTTCATCAATTCTTTTTGTGTTTTCTTTTACAATAATATGGTTATCTTCTTGAAAACAATGATAAAACTATCTCATTCTCCAAAATTCAAATTGTAAATCTAATATTCTGTTTTTAGTCAAAATATCCTTTAATAATTCCGCGCGGTGAATTTTTAACGAATAACAAAATTTCGTCTCTTTCCTTTGTTGCGGGCATTTCGGCTTCTATGCGCTCTATGGCGTGCGTAGTGTTCAAGCCTGAAAGATATAGCAGGCGGTAAATTTCCTGAATATCACGTATTTGCTCGTTGGCAAAGCCGCGCCGCCGCAGCCCGATAGAGTTAATCCCTGCATAAGCAAGCGGCTCACGTCCTGCGGTTACAAAAGGGGGAACGTCTTTTGTAACTTTTGAGCCACCCTGAATCATAACGTGCGAGCCGATATGCGTAAATTGATGAACAAGCACTGCGCCGCTGAGAATTGCAAAATCATCAACAACAACCTCGCCTGCAAGTTGCGTGGCGTTCGACATAATTACATTATTGCCGACAACACAATCGTGTGCAACGTGGCAATACGCCATTATCAGGCAATTATTTCCTACCACTGTTTTACCTTTTGAGGCGGTTCCTCGATTTATGGTAACATATTCGCGCAAAGTAACATTATCGCCAATAATCGCCAAAGTGTCCTCGCCTTTAAATTTCAAATCCTGTGGAATGCCGCCAATAACTGCACCGGGAAAAATATTGCAGTTTTTGCCAATACGTGTGCCTTCCAAAATGGTAACGCCCGAGCCAATGCGCGTCCCCGCGCCAATTACAACATTTTTATCAACAGTTACAAACGGGTTGATAACCACATTCGATGCGATTTTTGCATCGGGGTGAATATACGATAAAGGTTGTTTCATCTGTTTTATTTTTATTTAACCCAACCCAAAAGGGTAGAGGAAGAAAGTGTTTTTTTGAATAATTATTTTTTTAATTATAAATTTATTTATTTTTGGTTATTTGTGCCATAAATTCGGCTTCGGCAACTATTTTTCCACCGACAAAAGCGAGTCCGCGCATGCGTGCGCAACCGTGCCTAATTTCATCAATTAATTTGAGGCGAAAAATAACTGTATCGCCCGGAACAACTTTATTACGAAATTTTACATTGTCAATTCTCATAAAATAAGTTGAATACTGCTCAACATCTTCATATGTGTGCAACACAAGCAAACCGCCTGTTTGCGCCATTGCTTCAATGATTAAAACACCGGGCATAACAGGCTCGTTTGGAAAATGTCCTGCAAAAAACGGCTCATTGCTTGTAACGTTTTTCACTCCAACAACCATTGTATCGGTTATATCAATCACTTTATCTACCAAAAGGAAAGGATAACGATGCGGCAACATTTGACGAATCTGGTTTATGTTTAAAAGCGGCGGCAGGCTATCGTCGTATTCAGGGCATTGTTCTTCCTGTTTTTTTATTTCTTTGCGAATGAGTTTTGCAAGTCCTGTATTTATTTGATGACCGGGATAAGTTGCTATTACTTTGCCTTTTATCGGCATTCCTATAAGTGCAAGGTCGCCAATTACATCAAGGAGTTTATGCCGCGCAGGTTCATTGTCAAATTTCAGGTCGCCGTTGAGATAACCGAGCGTATTGGCATTTCGATGCGGCTGCTCCATCAGGTCGGCAATTTTATCAAGTTCGCTTTGCTCCAAAAGTTCGTCATAAATTACAATCGCATTTTGCAGGTCGCCTCCTTTTATGAGATTTTGTTTGACCAAAGGCATAATTTCGCGCACAAAAACAAAAGTTCGTGCAGCGGCAATTTCGGTTTTATAATCGGAAATATTTGATAATGAGGCATATTGATTGCGCAGCACATCTGACTGAAAGCCAATATGCACATCAACACTAAAATGATCGTCAGGCAAAATGCAAATTTTTGCACCGCTGCTTGGCAGGCTGTAGCGAATAGGTTTGCGTACCACAAAGTATTCTTTATCTGCTTTTTGCGCAACTATTTTTACTTTTTCAATCTCTTCAAGAATAAAACGCGCACTGCCGTCGAGAATTGGAAATTCTTCTCCATCAACTTCCAGCAGGCAATTATCAATTCCGCAAGCGTACAACGCCGACATAACGTGTTCTATTGTGCTGATTTGAAAATTGCCCTTGCGTAAAACTGTGCCGCGTTGTGTTTCATTAACATAATCGGCAATAGCGCAAAGTTCAGGCTGCCCTGCAAGGTCTGTGCGGCGAATGACAATCCCCGAATTTTCTGCCGCAGGGCAAACGCGCAAATTTACTTCTGTGCCAGTGTGAAGCCCTTTCCCGCTTAATGTAAAAGCACTTTTAAGTGTTTGTTGTCTCATGTTTTTTTTAACAAAATTTTTGCAATTGCGTAATTTTATTTTTTTTATTTTATAATTTATATTTCAAAATTCGGCTTGCGTTGATTTTTTAATTCACATTCCAAACATATTAAAACTGTTAATTATCAACAAATTGCAAATAAAATATGTGTAATTACTATTTAAAATTTATTAAATAAAATTGCAGGGCAAAAGTAGTGATTTTTTATGAAATTGCCTTAATTTTTTAGTAAAATATTTATATGTGGCAAAAAAACAGTATTTTTGCACATTAAAAAAATAAAATTGGAAATAGAATCAAGAAAATATTATCTAAATCTGTTAAAAAAGAACAAGCAGAAATTTGAACAGGAATATGGCGTTAGCCGTATTGGAATTTTTGGTTCTGTTGCTCGCGGCGAACAAACTAAAAATTCTGATGTAGATATAATATTTGACACTGATAAAATAAGTTTGTTTCGTATGGGCGGATTTTTATATGATTTGCAGGAATTATTGGGCACAAAAGTCGATTTGGTGCATAATAATAAATTTCCAGCGCGTTTTAAACAACGGATAATCAAAGATATTGTTTATGTTTGACAAAGAATTGATAATGGAAAATTTACAGATAAAATTTTTGACACACTTCAAAATTGTACCTGCATTAAAAAAATAATTTCAAAAATTAAAAATGATTTGAAAAACAATTTGTTTTTTATTATAAATTAAATATAAAAAAATGAAAGGACTTAATAATAAAATTGCCGTTATCACAGGTGGAGCAGACGGCATCGGAAAGGCAACCGCTTTGCGTTTTGCAAGCGAGGGCGCAGTGGTTATCATTTGGGATTTTAACGAAGAAAAAGGAAATCAAACCGCAGTGGAAATTGTTGCAAGCGGAGGTAAAGCGGCTTTTATGAAAGTTAATACCGCTGATTTTGCGCAGGTGGAAGAAGCGACGCGGCGCGTTGTTGCAGAATTTGGAAAATACGATATTCTGATTAACAATGCGGGCATTACGCGCGATGCAACATTAAAAAAAATGACGCCAGATCTTTGGCAACAAGTTATTGATGTGAATCTCACAGGAGTTTTCAATTGCGCCAAATGCGCTGCAGATGTAATGACCGAAAACGGCTGGGGTAGAATTATCAATGCTTCGTCTGTTGTGGCTTTGTACGGAAATTTTGGACAAACTAACTACGTTGCCACCAAAGCGGGCTTAATCGGAATGACAAAAACGATGGCAAAGGAATTGGGCAAACGTGGAATTACCGTTAATGCCGTTGCTCCGGGATTTATTTTAACCGAAATGGTAAAAAAAATGCCGCCCGAAGTGCTTAAATCAATGGAAGAAAAAGTTCCTTTGCGGCGACTTGGGCAACCCGAAGAAATTGCGGCGGTGTATGCGTTTTTGGCAAGCGATGATGCTGCGTATATCAACGGTGCGGTTATTAGCGCAGATGGCGGCATAACAATCTGAACTTTAAATAAAAACAGTTGAATGTTTTTTTATAATCTTATTTAGAATTTATATTAATTCTTAAATCCAAAACAAAAAATGAGTAATATTATCGCCATAATTGGTCGTCCGAATGTGGGCAAATCTACGCTTTTCAACAGGCTTACAAAGAGCCGCCGCGCTATTGTCAATGAGCAGGCAGGTACTACTCGCGACCGTCAGTATGGTAAAAGCGAGTGGAACGGACGCGAATTTTCGGTAATTGATACAGGCGGCTGGGTGGTCAATTCCACAGATGTTTTTGAAGACGAAATAAAACGTCAGGTGCAACTTGCTATTGATGAAGTAGATACAATTCTTTTTTTGGTTGATATTCAAAATGGAATTACCGACCTTGATGAAGAAGTGGCGAAAATTTTGCGCCGAACAGAAAAGCCCGTGTTTCTTGTTGCCAACAAAGCGGATTCGCATGATTTGCAGTATGCTGCTGCCGAGTTTTACCGTTTCGGACTTGGCGAGCCGTATGTGATTTCCGCAGCAAATGGTTTGGGAACTGGCGATTTGCTTGATAAAATTGTTGGAAGTTTCAGTAAGAATTCAGAAGACGAAGAACTTGACAATTTGCCGCGTATCGCCTTTGTTGGACGTCCAAATGTTGGTAAATCGTCAATTATCAATACTTTACTCGATGAGCAGCGCACTATAGTTACTGATATTGCAGGTACAACGCGCGACTCTATTTATATTCGTTTTAATAAATTTGGACACGATTTTTATGTGGTTGATACTGCAGGAATTCGCAAAAAAGCCAAAGTCAACGAGGATTTGGAATATTATTCAGTTGTGCGCTCTATTCGTGCCATTGAAAACGCTGATGTGTGCGTATTGATGATTGATGCTACGCGAGGTATTGAAAGTCAGGATATTAGTATTTTTTCTCTTATTCAAAAAAATAAAAAAGGGCTTGTAGTTTGCGTCAATAAATGGGATTTGGTTACAGATAAATCGAATAAAGATATTAAAAATTTTGAAAAAGCAATTCGCGAGCGGCTTGCTCCTTTTACCGATTTTCCTATTGTTTTCACTTCTACAATTGAACGCCAGCGGATTTTGAAAGTAATTGATTTGGTATCAGAAGTTTATGAAAACAGGCAACGTAGAATTCCAACAGCCAGACTCAACGAATTTTTCCTGCCTTTGATAGAAAATTATCCGCCGCCTGCGCTCAAAGGCAAATATATTAAGATAAAATATGTTACGCAACTGCCTGATACTCAAATTCCTTCCTTTGTGTTTTTTGCAAATCTTCCGCAATACGTCAAAGAACCGTATCGCCGTTTTCTCGAAAATAAACTGCGTGAAACATGGAATTTCAGCGGCACGCCCGTAAATATGTTTTTCAGGCAAAAATAAAAATTTGCGCAATAACAACAAAAAAAGCGACTGCCGCACTTTTTAGGCAATCGCTTTTTACTTTAATAAAACTTTATTTAAAAAGGCAAATCATCTTCCGAAGTGCCGTCATTTTCAAATTTATCTGCATGAGATTGAACAGGTTGTTCAATCAGTTGCTGTGGTGCGCCGTTGCTGCCGTAAGCGTTTGAATAAGTCGGCGGCGTACTTAGCGGTTCAATAGTTTCGGGACGATTGCCCAAAAGTTGAATTGTTTCTGCATAAATTTCTGTGGTATAGCGTTTTATTCCGTCTTTTTCCCACGAGCGGCTTTGAATTTTTCCTTCAATATAAAGTTGCCGTCCTTTGCGGATATATTTTTCCGCAAGTTCGGCAAGTCCGCGCCATGCCACAATATTGTGCCATTCGGTGCGTTCCGGTACTTGTGTACCGTTCTGCATAGTGTAACCTCTTTCTGTTGTTGCCAATGTGAAATTTGCTACTGCCACATTGCGTTCCAAATAACGCACTTCTGGGTCTCTGCCTACATTTCCTACTAAAATTACTTTATTTACTGACATAATCTCAAAATTTTTTTTAGATTTTTATTTCGTTTTCTTAAAATTTTATTACTGCAAAAATCGTGCTGAATTTTTATTTTTTTTGATAAAAAAACAATAACACATTAAAAAAAATTTTTATTAAAAAAACAATCAAAACAAATATTTTTCAATTTATTTCGTTAATATAATAAATTGTTTGCTCTGATTTGGTATGAATTTTGTATCTTTGCAGCCATTTTTTATGCAAAAATTTATTTTTAAGAACAAAAAGTTTATTTCTATATTTTTTAATTATCTTTTTTTAATAAATGAAAAAAATCAATACATTTTTTTTATTAACAGTAATAATTGGGGTTTTTTCTAACTGTACTTCGCAAAAGGGAGTTACATATTTTAATAATTTGAAAGTTGATGATGCTCCTGCAATTAACAAAGTCTTTCATTCTGTTCCAATCGCTACAATTTGCAAAGGCGATATGCTTGGAATAACTGTTTCTGCGCTTGAGCCTGAGGCTGCACTGCCGTTTAATTTGCCTTATGTCAGTTATATGGCGCCCGGCAGCAATCAGATTTATAATGCGCAAACTATGCAGGCGTATTTAGTTGATGATGAGGGAAATATAACTATGCCGATTTTGGGGAAAATAAATTTGCTCAATAAAAGCCGCGAGCAGGCAATTGCTATGATTCAGGAAAAACTTAAACCTTATCTCAAAGATGCAACGGTAACTTTGCGTTTTCAGAATTTCAGGATAAATGTTTTGGGCGAAGTAGCACATCCGGGTCAATATATTATTGATAATGAGCGCGTTTCCGTACTCGATGCTTTGGCGTTGGCTGGCGATATGACAATTTATGCAATGCGAAATAATCTGCTGATAATCAGAGAAAACAACGGAAAACTCGAATTTGCCAGAATAAATATGAACGACAATGAACTGTTTCGCTCGCCATATTATTATTTGCAGCAAAATGACGTGATTTACATCGAATCGAACAGCAATAAAACCATTGCCTCTCAAAATATCGGGCTTTATCTTCAATCAATGAGTACTGTTGCCGCACTCGCCGCTGCGGTAACAACAATTGTTTTAGTAACTAAAAAGAACTAAAAATTAATTTATTTTAATGGAAACAAATAATAATATAAAAAAAACAAATACAGCAAAGCAAATTCCTGTTTTTGACCTGCGCGAAATTTTTAATGTTATTCTCAAACATTGGTATTGGTTTGTAATATCAATGTTTGTGTGTGCAATTATTGCTATTCTGTACGTCAAATCCACTCCTTATGTTTATAAAATAGAAACAGGAATTTTGCTTCGTCAAAACGATAAATTCAACGGGTCAATTGACGAAGTGGCAATGTTGCAGGCAATTGGTTTCAACAGCGCGTCAAAAGAAGTGCTTGACGAAATTGAAATTCTCACATCAAAAACAATGACTGCCACAATGATTGATTCGCTGGGAATTCAAAACGAATATTATGTGCGGCAAAGTTGGCAATGGACAGAACTTTATCATACAACGCCTTTTATTTTAATGTCTTCAACGCCTGATTTCAACAAAAATATTGAAGGAAAAATTGTTTTTAATATCAAAAAGAGCGATGGAAAATTTAAAATAGAAATTGCTTCGCCTCAAAACAAACAAACAGTTACCATTGAAAATATTAGCGACACTTTTCAAACTTTTGCAGGCGATTTTCATTTGGTTCTTACAGGAAATACTTTTGATAAAAATGCAAAATACCGTATTATTGCCAATAAAACAAATGAACTTGTTGATGCTTTGAATAAAAAAATTGTTGTGATGCAAACCAACAAACGTTCAAATGCAATAAAAATAAGTCAAGAATCTGCATGCAAGGAAAAAGGAGTTGATGAACTCAATACTCTTGTTGCCCTTTATAATGCCGATGCAATTGCAGATAAAAATTTAATTGCTTTAAATACTAAAAATTTTATTGACGGACGCATCAAACTTATTGAAAACGACCTTTTCAACGTTGAACATTATCAGGAGCAATACAAACGTGCCAACGAATTGACCGATTTATCGACAGATGCAAGACTGTATCTGCAACTCGGCAGCGATTATGAACGGTCGCGAGTGGCATTGCAATCGCAGTTGAGTATGGTAAATTATATGGAAGATTTTGTAAAAGATGAATCAAATCAGTATTCGCTTTTGCCGACAGGCATTGTTATCGACCCTCAAAAGCCCAAACAGACAAACATTAACAATAACAGCGATTTTCAATCAAATACTCATGATGCATTAATTCCTGCAGGCACAGGAATCAACGATGCCACATTGAATTTGATGATAAAAAATTATAACGACATCGCTTTGGAAAGAATGAAACTTGTCCGCTCAACAAACGAAAACAATCCTGCAGTCATTTCTAAAAATCAGGAACTTCAAGCGCTGAAAAACAATATTTTGGCTTCTATTGCAAGTACAAAAAAAGGAGTTGAGATTTCACTCAACGATGTTATTTCAAAAGATAATTTATTCAAATCGAAAATTAAAAATGTGCCTACTCAAGAGCGTCAATACCGCGAAATAGAACGTCAGCAAAGAATAAAAGAAACGCTTTATATGTTTTTGCTTGAAAAGCAGGAAGAGATGGTGCTGTCGTTGGCAAGCACAACGCCTTCGGCAAAAACGCTTGACAAAGCTGCGCCTTCGGCTGTGCCTATTGCACCAAGAAGAATTGTAATTTTGTTTGTAGCGTTGATAATTGGTGCCTTAATCCCAATTTTAATTCTTTATATTCAAAATCTTCTTAACAACAAACTTACAGGCAAGGACGAATTGAAAAAAGCATTGGATATTCCGCTTTTGGGAACTATTGCCAATACTGAGAAAACGGAAAATGTTGTTGTTTGTGCAAACGTAATTTCACCTATTGCAGAACAGTTCCGCCTTGTGCGGACAAATTTGCAATTTATTTTTATGGGCAAGCCAACTCCAAATGTGATATTGGTTACTTCGAGCATAAGCGGTGAAGGAAAATCATTCTGCGCAATAAATCTGGCAATGTCGCTTGCGCTGACAAAGAAAAAAACCATTTTGCTGGGAATGGATATCCGCAACCCAAAACTCAATGAATATCTAGAAATAGGGCAAAAAGTTGTGGGGATTTCAACTTTCCTTTCAGATGAAACCTGCAAACTTGATGACATTACATATTGCCCGAAAGCCACACCAGAACTTCATGTAATTCCTTGCGGAACTGTACCTCCAAATCCTGCCGAATTGCTGATGAGCGAGCGTACAACCGAACTTTTTGAAAAGTTGAAGCAACAATATGATTATATAATTGTGGATTCTGCGCCGGTAGAAATTGTTTCCGATACATTTATTCTTAATAAAAATATTGATATAACGGTTTATGTCGTACGCAGCAAATGTACGCCAAAAGATATGCTGGGCAATATTCGAGAACTTTACGAAAACAAAAAACTCAACAATATGGCTTTGCTGCTCAATGGCGGTACAGATGCGGACTCACACAATTATGGAAAATATTATAAAACACATAAAAAATAAGTGAGTGTCTTAATTCATTACTTTTTTAATTGCAGAAAACAGTTCGTTTTCAATTTTCAAAAGTAAAATTCCTTGAGGGAAAAGGGTTTTGTTAAATGAAATCTCATTTTTGGAAGTGCTGACTGTTTGTAAAACCTGTCCAGCAATATTTAAAACGCAAATATTTTTTTTTGTATTTGCGTTTTCAAATTTTATTAAAATGTTGTTTTCTGAATTTCTGATTGTAAAATTATCATTTTGTTGAGTTTCAACGTTTTTTGCAGAAATAAAAGAAGAATAAGCGGTTTCAAAATTTGGAATTCCATAACCTGTTTGCGATGCGCTTTGCAGAAAATCCGATGCCGATTCTATTAGCGTATTTTTCACATTTTCAGGCAAATATGCGATGTTGTTTGCTTTGAGCGCCTGCAGTAAACAGGCAGTCATTCCTGCCAAAACAGGCGTTGCAAACGAAGTCCCCGAACCGCGCGTAAATTTATCGGTTGTAAAGCAATTTGCAACTGCCACATTGTAGCCCATTGCACACAATTCTGGTTTCACACGTCCGTCTGCTGTTGGTCCAAAAGATGAAAAATCGGCAGGCACGCCGTCAGAATTTACTGCGCCAACGGTAATAATTTTCTGCGCGTCGGCAGGTATGCCGATATAATGCCACACGCTTTTTCCTTCGTTGCCGGCTGCATTAAAAACAACAATTCCCTTTTCAGCGGCTTGGCATGCAGCGCGGCTGGCGCGAATTGTCTGTCCATTCAAATCGGAATAAGCGTAATTCAACACGCTGTCGTTAAAAACGGTATAACCCAACGAAGTTGTGATAATATCTGCACCAACGCTATCGGCAAATTCCGCTGCCGAAATCCATAAATCCACCTCAACAGGATATTCTCCCTGAATTCTTTCGCTTGTAAGCAGCCAATAATTCGCATCTGGCGCAGTTCCAATAAGCGAATCAGGTACATTTGATGCCATTAAAGAAAGCACCTGCGCTCCGTGTGTGCTGCGGGCAAAAACAGTGTTTGTTAGGCAGGCAAAATCGCGCGTTCCAAGCAATCGTCCACCAAGACGCAAACTGTCGAAAGCAATGTGCGCATCAACATTGGTAAATCCGCCGTCAATTACTGCAATAGTTATTCCCGCGCCACGAAAACCTCTGTCGTGCAGCGGTTTGCCGTTCAATTGCTCAAGCGG
>WRGS01000210.1 GCA_009787075.1 Paludibacter sp. | reverse complement strand
AAAAAAATCCTGTTTTAAAAAGTATAATTATAACTCAGTCTTGCACCGTAAGTTTCAGGAACGAGGCGGCAAACTCCGCCAGAGCAGTCGTAGCCTGCACGTGTTTTGCCAAAACCCAACTGAATGCGATGCGAGTTGAACGAATACGCGCCTGTTGCCATATAATAATGTTTTTTGGTTGCGCCAGCATTATACATATCCTGCACAGCAAACATAAAACTCGGCGCAACTGACAATTCCACCAGCGCAAACGCCCAGTCGCCCTGATTAATACGTTTGTCCGCTGCTTTTTGTTGCCCGTCTAAAGGCAAATATTGGCTTGCAAAAAGATATTGCAACTCTGAACGCAAAGTAAATTTTCGGTTAATATTAAATTTCCCTTCTGCAACAAAAATGTGCGAAGTAATCATATTTTCTTCTTCATTGACAATAACTTTCGGGTTATATTTTTGGAACATATACATTGCCGCAAGTTTGAATTTTGAATTTATTTTTTTGTCAATAGTTAAATTAATATCTTGATAATAAAGTTCTTTCCCCATTGCAAAAAACGGCGCGGCGTAGTCGGTTTCTCCATCTTCAATATTTTTCTTAATTTCGCGGATATGCGATACGTTAAGGCGAATTAACGTCCCATACTTTCCGCCCAAAGCGGTTTTTTTTTGGAAATTATAACTCAAATCGCCTTGAAAAGCCCACTCGCCGCTCGGCTGCGTGGCGTAAGGATAAATTGACGGTAGCGCGTAAGTTTGCTGCTGGGTAAAAGCAGGCAAATGATTTATAAAAGACGAAATTCCTATCATTGAGCGGAGGCTGCGAAAACTCATATTATCGCTGCGCTTTGCCTGCACAAGTGCAGAAATTCCCTTTTTAGAATACGAAAACGAAGCCAAAGCCGCATTTCCTTTGTGATAAACATAGTTATTGTCTGCCGAAGGATCTTGCGATTTGATAGCATATTCAGCCAAAACAGAAATATTTCCTTTCTGAAATCGTGCGCGAAAATCGGCTGCGGCAAGCGTATGCGGCAAGTTTAAGCGAAAAACTACATTCCCATTTGGAAAAATATCTTCGTCTTTTTCGTGTTTGCCAACGTATGACGCGCCAAACATCAGATATGCGCCCGACTGCTGAAAAGTTCTTAACCATTCATCAATATTAATCTCGACATCTGCTCCCCAAACAAAACTATCGTTGTATTTGAAATAACGCCTTTGCTTTCCGCCAAGCGCTTTAAAATAAATGCCTTTGTATGGAGTAAACTTGAACCGCGCTCCGAACAGCGAATTATCAATTCCCATAGAACGTTCTTCGTAAGTGCGGAAAATCAACCCGCTGCCAAATTGGTCGTAAAAATTGCCCAAAGTGAGTTCCGCATTTTTATATTTTCCTGTAACAAAAATATTTCCGATGCCGTAACCTGCAAAATCCGACTCATATCCGGGCAACGGAAACTGCAAATATTCAAGCCTCAAACCCGCAAAAATATATTTTGAATTAATATTAAAATCAATGTAAGAATTATCCTGAAATTTGTCGAATTTTGGTGCATTAAGCAGATTGTCCGTTTGCACGCCACCTGTCAATGTCGCCCAATCACCAAGTTTTATTTGCGCGGCAACGCAAGTTGCTGCACAGATAACGCAGAAAAACATTGTTTTTTTTAAATTCATTTTTATTTTTATTTAGAGTTTATATAAAATAAGCAATCTGTTCTTACTCTTCCTTTGCTATCTCTTCATTGTTTTCAAAATCTTCTTCTGTTTGCGGCTCAATATTGTTATTTATAATTTCCTCATTTTCAGATAAAACGGCAATTTCTTCTCCATCTTCTTCGGCATCAACTTTGCATACGGAAGCAATTTCTTCATTTCGTTTATCTAAATTAATCAGACGAACACCCTGCGCTGCACGTCCCATAACGCGCATTGTTGCAACCGACAAACGAATTGTAATTCCCGATTTATTAATTATCATCAAATCATTATCATCGGTAACGAGTTTGATGGACACCATTTTACCTGTTTTTTCGGTAATATTCATCGTTTTCACGCCTTTACCGCCGCGATTTGTAATGCGGTAAATCGCCTCGCCATTTTCATCGTCAAGCATTGAACGTTTGCCATATCCTTTTTCGGAAACAACTAAAACCGTTTCTTTTGAATTTTTTGGAATACAAATCATTCCTACAACTTCGTCCTGCCCGTCTTCATCAAGCGTCATTCCGCGCACGCCTGTTGCTGTACGTCCCATCTCGCGCACTTTAGATTCGTGGAAACGAATAGCGCGTCCATTGCGGTTGGCAAGAACAATTTCGCTGTTACCGTCTGTAAGGCGAACTTGAATTACCTCATCGTCTTCTCTAATGGTAATTGCATTTACACCATTCTGGCGCGGACGGGAATATTGCTCCAAACTTGTTTTTTTCACAACGCCATTTTTGGTACAGAAAATAATATAATGATTTTGCACAAAATCCTTATCTTCAAGCCCTTTGATGCGGATAAAAGCATTTACTTTATCGTCGCTTTCTATATTTAACAAATTTTGAATTGCGCGTCCTTTTGAAGTTTTTGTTCCTTCAGGTATTTCATAAACTTTTAACCAATAACAACGCCCTTTTTGCGTGAAGAAAAGCATTGTGTTGTGCATTGAGGCAGGATAAATATATTCAATAAAATCTTCATCGCGCGTATCGCCGCCTTTTGAGCCCATTCCTCCGCGCCGCTGCGTGCGAAATTCTGCAAGCGGCGTGCGTTTGATATAGCCCAAATGCGAAATTGTGATAATCATTTCATCGTCAGAATAAAAATCTTCGGGATTAAATTCTTCAGATGCATGCACAATTTCGGTGCGCCGCCCGTCTCCATATTTATTTTTTATTTCAATTAATTCATCTTTAATAATTTGCATTCGCAATTCAATTTTATCCAAAATTTCTTTTAAATGCTCAATTAAATTCAAAAGTTCCTGATATTCTGCGCGAAGTTTATCCTGCTCCATTCCTGTGAGTTGGCGCAGGCGAAGTTCCACAACATAACGCGCCTGCATATCGGAAAGTTCAAAACGTTCCATCAATCGAGAACGCGCCTCGTCGGCAGTTTGCGAAGAACGAATAATTTGAATCGCTTCGTCAAGATTATCAAGTATAATCATCAGCCCTTCAAGTAGATGAGCGCGTTTTTGCGCTTCTGCCAATTCAAACTGCGTGCGGCGAATAACAACATTATGTCTGTGTTCAACAAAATAATGAATCAAATCTTTCAAATTCAACTGACGCGGACGACCTTTTACCAGCGCAATATTATTTACGCTGAAAGATGATTGTAAAGCAGTGAGTTTGAATAATTTATTAAGAACAACATTTGCATTTGCATCTTTTTTAATATCAACCACAATGCGCATTCCTTCACGGTCGGATTCGTCATTAACATTTGAAATTCCTTCAAGTTTTTTATCTTCAACCAGCGCAGCAATATGTTGAATCAGTTCTTTTTTATTAACTCCATAAGGAATTTCACGGGCAACGATTTTTTCGCGTCCTGTTTTTGGGTCTATTTCAATTTCTACTTTTGAGCGAATGACAATACGTCCGCGCCCTGTTTCAAATGCTTCGCGGACGCCGGCATAACCGTAGATAATGCCGCCTGTGGGAAAATCAGGAGCTTTGATATGCTTAATTAACTCGCTGATTTCTATATCATTATTATCAATATAAGCAATTGTTGCATCAATAACTTCCGAAAGATTATGTGTAGGCATATTTGTTGCCATACCAACGGCAATACCCGACGAACCGTTTACCAACAAATTTGGAATACGCGAAGGCAAAACAGTAGGCTCTTTGAGCGTATCGTCAAAATTATTCTGAAAATCAACAGTTTCTTTATCTATATCAACGAGCATTTCTTCGGCAATTTTCATCAAACGTGCTTCGGTGTAACGCATTGCCGCTGGACTGTCGCCATCAACAGAGCCGTAATTTCCCTGCCCATCAACAAGCGGATAGCGCATTGCCCAGGTTTGAGCCATACGCACAAGCGTACCGTAAATTGACGAATCACCGTGAGGGTGATATTTTCCCATAACTTCGCCCACAATACGCGCCGATTTTTTATATGGTTTGTCGGAAGTGTTGCCAAGTTCGTTCATACCGAACAAAACGCGGCGATGAACAGGTTTAAAACCATCGCGCACATCGGGCAACGCACGCGAAACAATTACCGACATTGAATAATCAATGTAAGACGAGCGCATTTCCTCGTCAATATTTACTTGGATAATTCTATCTTCTGCCATTTATTCCAATTACAAATTACCAATTTACGCATAAAAGCATAAATTTCAACAATTTAACAATCTTTTTCCTTATAATTTAATTATTTTTTTAAAGCACGCTAAATTACTGCTTTTTTTTGAATTGGGCAAGAAAAAACGGAGAAAAATTAAAATAAATTCCTTAATTTTGCGCTTATATTTTTTGTAAAGAAAAAACAATTATGAATATTCCCGAAGCATTGTTGCACTATGTTTGGCAAAACAAATTGTTCTATGTCAATAATTTAACCACAATTGACGGCGTGCCTGTTGAGGTAATAAATGTGGGAAAAATCAATACGGACGCAGGTCCTGATTTTTTCAATGCGAAAATTAAAATCGGCGATACACTTTGGGCAGGGAATGTTGAAATTCATACGCACGCATCGGATTGGAAAAAACATAATCATCAGGCAAACAGAACTTATGACAATGTAGTTTTGCACGTTGTTATCGATGCTGATGCCGAAACTTTTCGTACAAACGGTACAAAAATTCCACAAATGGTGTTAAAATTCCCCAACGAAATTTTACAGAATTATACACAACTTTTTGTTGAAAAACGCCAAATTTTTTGCGAAAACCGAATAAAAGAAGTTCCTGAAATTGTTATAAATTCGTGGAAAACCGCACTTTTAACCGAGCGACTGCAACAAAAAACCGCCGCAATTTTTGAAATTCTTTTTCAAAATAAAAATAATTGGGAAGATACTTTTTACACAATTTTGGCACGCAATTTTGGTTTTGGAACAAACAGCGAGCCGTTTGAACAGTTGGCTAAATCGCTACCGCAAAATATTTTAGCAAAACACAAAGATAATCTTTTGCAAATTGAGGCGTTGCTGTTTGGGCAGGCTGGGCTTTTGCCAACACAAAACGCTGACATGTATGCAATTACATTGAAAAAAGAATACGATTTTTTGGCGCAGAAATATAATTTGAAAGCAATTGACAGTTCACAATGGAAACTTTTACGCCTGCGCCCAGATAATTTTCCGCATGTGCGCATTGCGCAATTTGCAGTGTTGGTTGTGCAATCAAGCAAACTTTTTTCAAAAATTGTGGAAATGCCCGATATTGCGCATTTGCGAAAAATGTTCGCTTGCGAACCTTCGGAATTTTGGCAAACTCATTATCGATTTGAAAATTTAAGTAAGCGTAAAAGTAAGCGAATGAGCCGTCAAAGTATTGATATTTTGTTAATTAATACAGTTGCACCTGTGCTTTTTGCTTATGCTGAAAAACGAAAAAATGATGCATTGAAAAACATCGCTTTTGAAATTTTGGAACAACTTCCGCCTGAGAAAAATGCAGTTGTATCGTATTGGAACACCATTGGAGTTGCTGCACATTCCGCTTGTGATTCGCAGGCGTTACTTCAACTAAAAAAACATTATTGCGACCTGAAAAAGTGCCTGCATTGCAGCATCGGACACAAAATTATTGCAAAAAGACATTAATTTTATTTTTTTTATGATTTTTTAATAGTAAAAAAAACTGGTTTTTCAGTATTTTTGTATCTTAAAAATTTTTTTGAAATAAAAAACACTGATTTTAAATATTGCATTGTCAAATTGCCGCTTGTGGCTTTGCGAGAAGCGGCAAATGAAAGTTGCGAAATGGTTTCGCAGCTGCTTTTTGGTGAAATTGTGGAAATTTTGGAAACATCGGAAAAATGGCTGAAAATCAGAAATTTTACAGATAATTATATTGGCTTTGCCGACAGAAAAATGCTGACATTTTTATCTGAAAATAATTTTGAAAGACAAAAAAATCTTTATTCAATAAAAATTTCTGTTCCTTTTGCTACAATTTATAACGCAGAAAATCAACCGATTATCATTCCTTTTGGCAGTACGCTTTGGCTTGATGGAGAAAACAATTGTTTTTTAAACAATGAAAAATATATTTACGATTTTGCTCAAACAGTTGACTTAACAAACGTTACACCGCAGGAAATTACACGAAATGCAAAAAAATTTCTTTTTGCGCCTTATCTTTGGGGCGGAAAATCAATTTTCGGAATTGATTGTTCAGGACTTGTACAATTGGTTTTTGGAAATTTGGGAATAAATTTGCCGCGTGATGCTGCGCAGCAGATTAAAAACGGTACAGAAATTGCCGCACTTTCTGCTGCAGATGAAGGGGATTTGACTTTTTTTGAAAATGAAAACAAAAAAATCATTCATGTTGGCATATTATTGAATAAAAGACAAATTATTCATTCTTCGGGCTGGGTAAAGATTGAAAATATTGACGAAAAAGGAATAATTTCGGCGCAAACAGGCGAATATACGCACAAACTTATTAAAATCAAACGCATAATTTAATTGTAAATTTATGAATTAAAATTTACAATTTTTTTGAAATAATCTTAAACAAAACAATCTTAAATTAATTACAAAATGAAAAAACATTTCTTAACAGCAATAATTGTTTCATTTTCAGCAATTTTGATTGCACAAGCGCCTGCTGGCTACTACGATGCGGCAATTGAAAAAACAGGCACAGAACTTCGATTGGCATTGAACAGCATCATTTACAATCACACAAATGTTGGTTACAGCGGACTTTGGACATTGTATCAAAGTACCGACTTGCAGCCGGGAACAAACAAAATTTGGGATATTTATTCCAACTGCAATTTTACATACCGCACTGACCAATGCGGCAATTACAGAAATGTTTGCGACTGCTATAACCGCGAACATTCTGTTCCTGAAAGTTGGTTTTCGGGTGCGCAGCCAATGTATGCGGACGCTTTTCATCTTTACCCAACCGACGGCAAAGTGAATGGTCAGCGTAGCAACTTTCCTTATGGCGAATGTGCAAACGGTTCTTCGCTTGGCGGGGCAGCGCTGGGAAAACTTGGAAGTTCTACGTTTTCGGGTTATTCAAGTACGGTTTTTGAACCAATAGACGAGTACAAAGGCGATTTGGCGCGTACTTATTTTTATATGGCAACCTGTTACCTCAATCAAAATTTTACATCGGGTGAAGGCGCTGTGGTTTTCTCGTTCAATAATTCAGATAATCCGAAAACCAATTTGACTTCATATTCTATAAATCTTTTTTTGAAATGGACACGTCAAGATCCCGTTTCGCAAAAAGAAATTGACAGAAATAATGCCATTTTCGCCACTCAACACAATCGCAATCCGTTTATCGACCACCCCGAACTTGCCGAATATATTTGGGGAAATCATAATGGCGATGCGTGGAATACAAATGCAGATATTGTTAATATTCAGGCAATTCCTGTAAAAATTATTTTTAACAAAGAAAACAGTAGCATCAAAATTATTTCGGAACAAACTTTTAACCAATTTTCTATTGTTAATTTAAGCGGACAAATGATTGCAAGCGGAACAATTGACAACAATTTCATTCAATTAAATCCGCTCGCCAATGGTCTGTATCTTATTACTTTAAATACCGATTTCGGCAAAATAACACAAAAATTGCTTGTGTATTAAATTTGAAGTATTAAACAACAGATAACACAGATTTTATTTGTTAATCTGTGTTATCTGTGTGCTTTTAATATTTTTAGGGTGATTATTCTAAAATAATTTTACTTTTCACTTCGATATGCGACCTGTTACCCGAAAATAAAATCAAAATAGCCTGCTTCATCGGTTTTTCCTTTTACGTCAATTTTTGCTCGCCCTATTTCCAAACCGTTTTTGTTAAAAGCCTTAGCAATTACAGACGATTGAAAATCTTTGTCAAAAATAATATAAATCGTCAGTTGATTATTATGACCTCCGTCTGCATCTTCAACAACAAACCTTCCTGTTTTCAAACCCTTATCTGTTAAAGATTGCGATAGAGACAAATCGCATTGAAGAGTTTTGTCGATGCCTTCGGAAACTCCCTCAAAAAACTTGGTAGCGGTTTTACCAACAGTTTCACCGCTTTTATTAATAGTTTCTTTCGCCTTTTCTTTTACTCTGCTGCACTATGCAAACAGCATAAATGCAGACAAAATGAAAATAAAATATTTCATTTATAATAAAATTTAGTTATTGTTACGTCTTTACTATTTCCTCATTATCTCTTTCCACCTGCTTTCCGTTGTGGCTTGCTGCGGATTTTCGGGATTGTAGTACATAGTAACTTTGTCGCCTACTTTTACGGGCATTGTTTGCCAATTACCTTCTTTAACAGTTATCAAACTGTCGTTTTGGTCGCGGAACTGAATTGTATATTCCGAGCTGTTGCGCCTGCCGACTCTGTCAAAACTTACTACTGTACCTTCGGCTTGCTTAAATGTGCTGTAAAGTTCTTCGTATGCAGCATTTGGATTGGGCAAAATTTTGTTTTTGTAAATAAAAAACACCGCCGTTAAAGCGCACATTACCACTTATAGAATTATTTGAGAAAATTTTAATTTCGATTGTGTTGCCATAATTATAATTATTTGATTAAGTGAATTGTAACATTGTCTAAATAATAACTGTTGCCCGCATAAATTAAATTGCCCGAAAAAATGAACTTCTGATAATCTACTTTTTGATAATCGTCGGTAATCACTTTTAGCGTTTTTGTGTCAATATTTTTGTCTGCAACAATCTGATTGCGTGGAGCAGAACCAAAAATAGTTGTTGATGACGAAATTTCCAGCCATATTTTGGCGTTAATAAGAGTTTTGCCCTCGCAATTTGCTTCTGTGGTAAGTTTCAGTTCGGCTTTTGCTCCGGCATTATATCTGCCAAACATCTTGCAAAAGCCAAAATAACCCTCAAAAGATACCAATTTATTGTTCCAAGAATCGTTTTTTGGCAAATTTTGAATTTGTTCCGCCGTAACAAATTCGCCAATCGGCGATGGGGCTTGTTTGCTTGTGCATGCAGCAAAAACAACAATAATATTGCATATTGCTAAAAGAATTTTTTTCATTGTGATATTTAATTTTTTAAAATTGTAATTATTTTAACGTTCATTTTTTTTATTTTATTGTGTAAAAATAATTATTGCTTTTTTATTTTCAAAAAAAATATTATCTTTGCACCCTCAAATATTTGTGGAAAGATTTGAACTGCTTGCAACCACAGGAAAAAATGCTAAAAGGTAAATACATCGTTGATTATCAACATTTTCCTTCACAGTTCTATCTCTATAATTATTTGATTTAAAAAAATATTAATTTGTAATTTTTAAATCGTAATAAAAAATGTCTTATTATTTTTCATCAGAATCGGTGTCGGAAGGACACCCCGATAAAGTTGCTGATCAGATTTCCGACTCGGTTTTAGACAACTTTTTGGCGCAGGATGCCAACTCAAAAGTTGCCTGCGAAACGCTTGTAACCACAGGTCAGGTTATTTTGGCAGGCGAGGTAAAATCTTCTGCGTATGTTGATGTTCAATCTGTTGCACGCCGCGTGATAAATCGAATTGGTTACACCGAAGCCCGATATATGTTTGACGGCAATTCGTGCGGAATTCTTTCGGCGATTCACGAACAGTCGCCCGATATTAATCGCGGCGTAGTTCGTGCAGACGAAATGGAGCAAGGCGCAGGCGACCAGGGAATGATGTTCGGATATGCTTGCAATGAAACCAAAAATTTTATGCCTGTTGCACTTGACCTTGCGCACGCTCTTGTACAAGAATTGGCGGCAATCCGCCGCGAAGGCAGGCAAATGACTTATCTTCGCCCTGATGCAAAGTCGCAGGTTACTATTGAATATGACGACAATAATCGCCCCAAGCGCGTTGCAACAATTGTGGTTTCTACTCAACACGATGAATTTATTCAGTCTTCGGGCGCAAAAACGCAAAATCAGGCAGATGCCGAAATGCTTGTAGCAATTCGTAACGACATAAAAACAATACTTTTACCTCGTGTAAAAGCGCTTGACGAGCAGTTTGCCGAACTTATGAAAGGCGATTTTGAACTTTACGTAAATCCGACAGGAAAATTTGTTATTGGCGGTCCGCACGGCGATACTGGCTTGACAGGTCGCAAAATTATTGTTGATACTTACGGCGGAAAAGGCGCACACGGCGGCGGCGCATTTAGCGGCAAAGACCCGTCAAAAGTTGATAGAAGTGCGGCTTATGCTGTGCGGCATATCGCAAAAAATCTTGTTGCTGCAGGAATTGCCGACGAAGTTTTGGTGCAAATTGCTTATGCAATAGGCGTATCAAAACCAATGAATGTTTATGTAAATACTTATGGAACAGCAAAAGTTGCGGTTTCCGACGGTGAAATTGCCAAAAAGATTGAGAAAATATTTGACCTTCGCCCAAAGGCAATAGAAAAGCGACTGAATCTTCTCTCGCCAATATATGAAGAAACTGCCGCTTACGGACATTTTGGACGCACGCCAAAAACCGTTACAAAGCAATTTACCGACGGCAACGGCAATCGTTTTGAAAAAACTGTTGAACTTTTCACTTGGGAAAAGTTAGATTTTGTAGAAGAAATTAAAAAGAATTTTTTTTAATTTATAGAAAATAAAAGAGCCGATGCGATTTTTACATCAGCTCTTTATTTTTTTAACCTTACTTCAATTCTCCTATTCTAATACGCACTCCTGCGTAAAGGCGGCATCCCATTAACGGACCCCAAATGAGCGAAGAGTCGAAATTTTGGCTAAATGGCGATTGAGGCTCAATTATCGGATTTTTTTGTCGGTAATTAAAAATATTTTCTGCACCAAGATAAATATCAAAACGCTTTGCATTATGTGTTATTTGTCCAAAAAAAATCGGATACGGCTCTGAATATGACGGTTTTTCATCATAACCATTCAAATTAGGCAGGCGCGTTTGTCCATTAATTTGTGCAGTAAAATCGAAAACCCAATGGCGCAAATTTGTTGCATAAGCAAGATTTATTAACCCGCGAAAACGCGATATAAGCGGTTTTTCCATCTGCAATAACGAACCGCTTGCATCTGTGTAAGTAATTTGCGTATTATTATAACGAAAAGCGGCATAAATATCAAATCGGCGAAAGGGCGTGAGCGTTATGTCTGCCTGAAAAACATCGGCAAATGAGCGACCTTGCAAATTATAAAAAATCACGCTGTTACGATTTCGTTCAATATCAACGACCGCCTGATTCTGAAATTCCGTATGAAAAAAATCAAGTCCAATAGAAAGTATTTCTCTGTTCCAAACAGGAATTGAAAATTGAAAATTTACTCCATAATTCCACGCACTTTCAATATTAATATTTTTAATATCGGCGATGTTAATTTTACGCGAAGAGCCAAGCAATCCGATATTTTCAGAAATCAAATTTGCCGAGCGAAATCCGCGCCCCACAGACGCACGCGCTATGACATAATCATTTATCGTATATTTAACATTGGCACGTGGAGTAAAAAGCCATTTTTTAAAAAAACTGTTATAATCAACTCGCGCACCTGCAACTATTAACAATTGATGCACAGGCGAAATCGTATATTCGCCAAACACGCCCGATACAATTTCGTCTCGGTTAATTTCTGTTTTCAAAGTTTGATTGAATACAAGAGAATCCAAAAAATTCGTATGATAAAAATCGGCTGTGCAACTTGCGCCAACGGAAAATCTGTTGTCGTGTGTGTTGCCTGTTTGCTGCGTATATATAAGGTTGGCATACAGCGAGTTCTGCTGTCCGTCAAACGATTTTTTTCCTACTTGCGCCTGCTGTTGATAATGCGTAAAATTGGTAATCAATCCTATTGACCTGCCTTCTTTTTGAGTAAAAGGAATTCCTGTTTTATTTTCTATTGTAAAATTCCGATTTATAAAATTTGTCGAAAATAAATTGCTGAAATTACGCTGAGCTTGTCCACCATTGCGCATTTCGTCGAGAAATTTAATTCCAGTCTGGCTGTTTAATCCGCTTTGTGCGGTATAATTCCATCTGTTATAAAGATTTACCAAGCGCGATTTTGGAATATCCATAAAACCGTCCGCATTGTAATCGTGTTCCTGTGTTTCAGCAGAAACGTGCGCAAGCAAACCCGCATACCAGCGGTCGTTAAGTTTTAGTGCAGAAGTTACATTCGCCTCATATCGTCCCTCAATATCGCCATAGAGATTGATAAAAAGCGGTTGTGATGTTTCGGGTTTAAGCATTTCAAGATTAATTTGCCCTGTAATATTATCATAACCATTTACAACCGAAGATGTACCTTTTGAAATTTGAATTGATTCAAGCCATGTTCCAGGAACGTAATTCCAGCCAAAAGTTGCAGCCAGTCCGCGCATTGTCGGAACATTTTCTGCCAGCATTTGACTGTACAAACCCGACAAACCCAAAAGTTGCACCTGCTTCACGCCCGAAACCGCATCTGTAAAACCGACGGTGATGCTTGCGTTGTTTTCAAAACTTTCAGAAAGATTGCAGCACGCCAACTTTACCAATCCTGTGCGCGTAATCATTTCAGTTTTTACATAGGCATTGTTCGGACTGATTGTACCTTTTTGATAACCGACAACGGCAGTTTCCTGCAAAATGATTTCCTGTTTTGTCATTGCGTGCATAATGTGTTGCGGCTTACCTGTAAGTGTTACTGTATCAGTAATATATCCAGCCATTGAAAATACAATTTGCAGCGGTTCGCCCGTTTTGCGAATAAGGGAAAAACTGCCGTCTTCGGCTGTAAAAACTCCATTGTTTGTATTTGGAATAAAAACAGTAACGCCTTCAAGTGCAGTTGCCGTTTCGTTTTCAATTATAAAAACATGTCCGTTGATATGTTGTGTGAAACTTAATGTTGCGAACATAAAAAGCGCAACAACAATAAAAAATATTTTTTTGTACATAAAAATTCTGATAATTAAATAAAGTTAATAAATTTATTATTTTAAAAAATTAAAACGATAAATTTATTTAATTTCTCATCTGACAGAATTGATAAATAAGTGCAGAATGCCCACGCAGGGTAATGTGTGAAGGTTTATTTTTTGAAATAACATTATTTTTTTCAAAAACAAAATTTGTATTTTGAATTATTGCAACTGGATAAAATAAAATACTATAATCAGTTGAATTATAATTATTTTGGGAAACATAGTTTGCCTGAGCCTCAAGTTTTTGAAAACTCAACGAACAACAGGCAAGATTTCCTGAATTTTCCGAAAATACATTACAAATATCTGATAATGAATTATTTGCAGTCTTTTTGTATGAACAGCAAGAATGCTGTTCATGCGAGGATTTTTGCTCATTGCAAATACAATTTTCAATGCTGTTACCTTTTAAAATCATTCGCATCTGCACTTTGTTGTCGCACCGAACGATGCAAAAACCTGTTGTTGCACACAAATACAGCAACGACAAAACAACCGATAATATTTTATGCGACATTTTATTCATAATTTGGGTAATGGCAACACAATTTTAAACAAATAAAAAATACTAAAAACGCTAACATTCAACATATTAGCGTTTTTTT
>WRGS01000209.1 GCA_009787075.1 Paludibacter sp. | reverse complement strand
TTTACTTCTTAATCTTTCCTGTAACGTTTTTATTGGAAATAATGCGGAGTTTACCGCCTTTGTACGGTATATCCCAAAATTCTTCCGTTACACCTACAAGAGCGCTTGTGATACAGGGGTCGTCCATAGCGGTGGAGAAAGTAGCATAGCCGACAAGCAGAGGCATTACTTCGCCTGTCGGAATACCGTTCTCGTCCACTTCGTAAGGCAACTGTTCCTTTGTCGGCGCTTTGATTTGGAACGATATAATCGTCCGTCCGTTAGGAATGGTAAATCCGTCGAAACCGTCTGTACTACCTGCAATTAATAATGCTCCCGCTTCAGTATTGTCCTGCGATACCTTAATCGGAGGAACAGAATTATCTAATGAGGTTACTACATTAAAACTGTTATCCACATAGGTAAATCCATCGCTAAACTCAATATCAAAGAACATATCGGTAAAGTCAATTCCATTAGGATTCTCTATTGTATAGGCAACCGTGATAATGCTGTTCTCGCTGTAAGAATCTGCGCTGTATGCAGCCGTTACTTTTACCGAGTCCATACGTTGCTGCCATTCAGCATACAGTGAAGTAAGCGGATTTGTCGGGTCTTCTCTATCCACACTGTTCCACGTTTTGTTTACGGTTATGTCGTTAATAATCATATCGTAGTTAATAACAGCCTGATTGTTGTAATCTCCGCTTGGCGCGTCTCTGTCAAATACGGCTGTTGCATTCAATACAAGCGTTGATGCGCCCGGAATAATCAGATTGTTCACTTCCAGATTGGTAGTATTACCATAACTGTTGGTGTTCAGTTCAGGATTCAATTCTGCGCTGTAACCGTCCACACCCACAGAATTAGCCAACCATGTCATATTTGCATTAGGCAAAATGTCCCTGAAGTTTACAGGCTTCGGAGCGCAGTTGGTATTTTGAATGTAGAATGAATACTCTACATGTTCGCAGGTGGTAAGTTGCCTGAACTGTACCTGTTTTGCAAACGACAGTCCGTCTTCATTCAGAGGCGTAGGCGGCGGAACCGGACGCACTGTTATCGGCGAAATATAAATATTGCGGATAATACTGGTATTGCGGTTTGTTGTACGGTAACGGATTGTTATGGTGGATACACCGCCTTCAAACGCTACCTTTACCATACCGTTTTTGTTGGTGGACGAACAAGACATTGTTCTATTAACGCTTGCACGGTTGCCTGATATCTTGTACGATGAAGTGCGCTGGTCGGCGCAGTAGGACAATACAGGCAGGAATGTGCCTCCCGAACATGTTCCGCTTATTTCCACTTCTTCGTATGAACTGGCATAAGAGTCAAGGTCGGATATGGTAAATTCGGGTATAACCGGGTGGTTGAAGTCAATGGTTATCACTACTTCTGCACCAACTGGTCCGCCTCTGCGTTCAATAAGCAAACTTCCATTTACCGGCGTATTGATAACACGCGGATAAGTTCTTACTGCGGTTACGCCTGCAGGGAATTGAACCCTTGTAGATGTTACCTCAATATTATCGCCAAGTTGACCTGTTGAAGCAGTAGGAACTACTGTAATGGTACGGGCTGTGGTAATATTCAGCGTATTGGTTCTGGAAGTCCAGTCTGTCCATTTGAAAGTTTTTGTTCCAGTGAACTGGGCTTCTTCATCGCCAACGCAACCTAATTTGTTGCTTCTGTAACCAAAAGTAATATAGGTATCCTCATCGGTAAATACATAACTGCACTGATGTTCTCCATTAACAAATGTCATAGGAACTGAAGCCGTGTAATTGCCGTTGTCCAAGTCTGCCGGCGTTTTGCCTACAAGCAGAGTTACATTATAACCTTCCCCAAGCACGCTGTAATATGCCTGAGTAGCAGCATCGGCATTTTCACCGTAGTTAAACGACATATTGTTCTGAGCGCCTACCAGCATTGAAATCGGGCGGTTGTCGTCTGTATGTTTGTGAATAAGCCATTTGCGGTTGAAGCGGTTGGTAAATGCACCGCAGTCGTCAGTTTCGATAGCGGTATTGCCTGTCTGTGCATTGCAGCCGAAAGATACGGCTTCCATATTGTTCAAAGTGCCAAGTCCTGCGCCGTCGTCGCTCATTACCGTACCGGCAACTCCAAGGTGCAGTATCGTACCTACGTCTGTAGAGTGCGACTGCGGATTGTCCAAACGGGCTGCATCATCGCGTACAACTGCCGCTACATTGTTGTAGTAGTCGGCAAAACGGTTGCCAGACGGATTATTGCCTGCCCATAACACTGTTCCGTCAGAGAGTACATAGTTAGCCCTCTCGTATGTATTATTGGTCGGATGCAGGGTAATACCGTACTTGAAAGCCAAATAGGATTCTATCTTGTCTCTTTCCGAATCGGTCAATGCGCGGTCGAAAATAATCGCCTCACTTAAATAACCCTGTATAAGACGGCTAAAGTTTATAGGTCCGCTTCCCAATATCGAAGGTCTCTCAAAATGCACTTGATTCCAGTCGAATCTTGTGTTAGAGATATCTTCCGTACCGTTAACACGGTAATAAATATTATTAGTTGCTCCTGTTGTAGGAGCATTGATGGTTCTGTATCCCAGCAGAGAAGTTGCTCCTGGCGTAAACAGATTCTTTGTTCCGTTAAGTTCCGGACCTCCTGCCCTGAAACGTGCAGCAACGCCCGACACAGTAACGCCGCCAGAGGTGAAATTCTGCTGATTAACTCCCCAACCCGGTTGCGGATAGGTACCTGCTCCCGATACGCCTGTTGCACCGCCTACCTTACATCCGTTTGCACCTGTAACATCGGAAATACTCATCGGATAAACAAATGAATTGGCGCCGAATCGGTTATTCACAATAAAATATGCCGTATGCTGTCCGTTTGCGGGATATGGAGTGCTCATAATTCCCTTCTGCTGGCTCAAATATGCACCGTTACCATTAGTTGTCTGTCCATTTCCCCAGAAACGAACGGTAGGATGGTAGTTCATAATCGGACTGTTTTTCTGATATACCGGCATAAAGTGTTCATTGCCCTGGTTTCCTGCCGCGTATGTATAGTTTTGGTTGCGCACCAGGTCTTTCCATTCCGATACTCCCGGTACTGCGTCAGGGTCGGTAACCCTGTCGGGATATGGCGCTGCTGTTCCCAATGCGCCTGTTCCGCCGAGTTTGGGGTCGGAAGTGGACAGATTGTTAATTGTTATTGATGCGTCATCATCTGCACGCAGCCACATTACCAGATTCGGATTGACTCCGCCGGGACCCGGCGAGAAGCCTATAAACTTGAAAAATTCGCCATTGTTCAGCGTCAACTGTACCGTTCTGCCGTCCAGCGCAAAAATCTGTGTAGTTGAAGGGTTGAACAGCGAATTGGGCGACACCAGCACATAAATAAAGTCGTTTGACGGAGCATTCAGCCTTACCGTCAGAGACGATGCAGGACCTGTTATCTGCGTTTTATACACAGGCGACTGTATGTTGAATCCATTGTCGGAGGCAACTGTTCCGTTGGCAAATACATCGCCGTCGTTGATGCCTGTCAGTGTCTGCACAATCGTTCCTCCGCTTGAGCCGATAAGCATATACTGCATATCTGCAAGAGTTCCAGTATTCTGCACATTGGATGCCGCTATACTGTTGCCCAGATAGGCTATCATATTCGGGCTGTTGACATTATGCGCCTGACGCTGGTATATCCCCGAACTTTCGTCCCTTGCCAGACCGAAAATATCGTTGTTGTAGCCTGCATTGGTGCTTGTGTTCCATACAATCGTTCCTGCGGTGTTCACATAGTTGGTATTTCTCAAAGTGATGCCGTATTTAATAGCCAAATAGGAATGTACTTTTGCAATATCGGCATCAGACATCAACTGTGTGCCTACTCTGCGCATCACAATAAGTTCCTGAATGGCGCCCTTAAAGTGGTTGGAACTTGTTGTACCTGTAGCAACGTTGGCATCTCCGACAAACATACGGTAAGTATCAGTTAAAGTATGGTTGGCAGCGCCGCTTGTGTTGGCGGTTGCACCCAGAGAAAATGTAGCCCTTATTCCATTCAGGTATATGTCCATTGAGCTGTTGTTAACATTGACCACATTGAGAGTAGTAATACCGTAGCGCTTATGAAGCGGGTCTGTATTCAGGTTAAAATTTGTACTGCGCTGTGTGGTAGTCCAGTACGCAGACACAAGGTTTGTCAAAGCGCTTTCCCACCTGAAACTCGTATTCTGCGCTCCGCCGAAAGTAAATACCGTGCCGACACTACTTCCCTGATTTACAGCATCCGAAACCGCAAAAACATAATATGAGTTGTTCGGCGTCATAGCATAAGGTATGCTGGTAGCCAGTTTGCTGCTGCCTGTATTACCAAAATAGATTTCATTGTGATAATTAAATCTTGATGGACGCACTATGGGCGTATTGTTATTAGCCGCAAATTTTACTAAAGAGTAGTTGGCGGTAGTAAGATTTTCCCATGTTGTATTGGAAGAGTTATTTCCGCTGACCCACAAATCGAGCATGTATGGCGAGCCTGTTATATCCAGTCCGCCGGGCGTGGGGGTAAAACCCGCCAAAGCAAGACATTCGCCGTCGTTCACCACCACATTACTGGCTATCTGATTGACAATAGGATAAATGCGCGTACTGCCCGGTGTAAAATTAGAGTTGGCAGAAACCAGTACATAATCGGCAAAGAAATAGGACGTTTTGATGCTAATCGTTTGAGATGATGCAGCGCCGTTGGTCGTAATTTGCGCCTTATACACGTTTGCCGTCATATAATTCAAAGGCTCGGCAATGGAGCCATTGGCAAAAGCAGTGCCTGCGTTATAGTTGTAGTAATTATTGCCTTTGAAGCCGCTCGCCCCGAATATCGCATAAGTTTTATCGGGCAGCGTTTCTGTGTTGTCCTTGTTCCATGTCTGCAAAGACGAACCTAGAAATATGCTTAATGTGCTGTTATCAGCACTCATCGCCTGCTTTTGATACAAGCCCGAAGCATCGTCGCGTGCAAGTCCGGCTATGGCGGATGAGTAACCGCTGTTCACTGTCCTATCCCATACAGTCTGTCCGTCCGAGTTCAAATAGTTATCGCTATTGTTCAGGGTAATGCCGTACTTGATAGCCAGATAGGACTGTATTTTGATAAGGTCTGTAGGATTCATGTGTCCGTTTCCGCTGTTTTTGATAAGGATAACTTCCTGAATATTTCCCTGATAACCATACCACATCTGGCCGTTACGTCCTCCGCCAAGCGCAACGATTCCCGTTCCCGCATTGGTGGTACCGTTCCACGCGTATGAGGCAAAAGCGGATTTCACACCGTTTTTATAGACGCGCAGCCCTTCCGCCGCTGCATTGGCAGCCACGTTGGAATTATCCACAACAAGTATTCCATTCTGCACTGCACCCATATTTACATTTGTGCCTGTCCATGTATGAGTGAGGTCGTTATTGCCTGCACCGCGCCACGAAATTGAATTGTAATTGTCGGTTGAAGCATATCCAATTATCCCGTCATAGACATCGGTTGTCTTTCTCTGCAATACAAAAATAGATGTAACATTGTCCGTACCGCTGATATTATGCCTGTTGGCAGAAAACAGTTGATTGGGTGCAGCAGCGGGAGCGGTTTTATCGAACACTACTGCCTGATGGAAGTTGTATTCTCCGTTGCCTGTAGTTGCAGGTTTTCCCGGATTCGCCTGTGCGCCTCCAAAGTTGCCTACGCTTGCCGCTGTGGTAATAAGGTTTGTCCACGTACCGTTATTGTAACTGTCAGGCGTAAGCCATGCGATAAAAGTCGTGTTGGTTGCGCCTCCAGGTACAGCCGTTTGCCCCTGCACCTGTCCAAAAGAAAAGAGCAGCAAGCACACGCATAGCAGGCTGTATAATTTATATCGTTTATTTTTCATATTAATTTTTTATTAATTATTAATAAATATTAGCATATAATTTTTTCTTATTCTGCGCTTGAAAATTTTGTGTCTTTTAATTATATATTTATGTACGGAGATTTAGCGTCCGTGCATATTTCTCATCACTGCGGGCGCACTTCAATACTCTGAACACAAACCCCGCTTATGAATTAAAACACACTTCTTAAAAACGCGCGTTAATAAAAATTATACCGCCCAACTATTTTACAACAAAAACGATATTAATAAAGGTAGCATCGGTAGCAGTGCCTATGATATCGTAGGTCATCACTCCATTTGGGTTAATGGAAATGTTTGCAAACACAGCGGGGTCGTAAGCCGTTACATAATAATAGAAATCCGTAGCGGCAGGAACCGTAGCCAGCACCGCTTCGGGAGTACCGGTACTCCTTACCACCGGCGAAGCCGTACTGTTCAACTGGCCTCTAAATTCATTATACAGATTTCTGGAGAATCCAGTACCCTGCGTAGAAACATCAAACACCACCGATGGCATATAGAACCATTTGTCTGTAATGCTTACTCCGCCAATGGCTACCCAAACACTGTTCGGAGCATCATAATAGTAGTAGCCCGCTTTTGTTACATTAGCGGTTTTTGCGCTTGCAGAACCTACCGGCGCAGTAACAAAGACAATCGCTCCGTTTTGAGCATTGTCATACTTGCTGTCTCCGGCTTTGAGCTGGTCGCCTGTAAGACGGGGCGCAATTACGCCTTCAGCAGTTGAGCCGTCGGTTTTTTTGGCTACAACATCAAATGTCGCCGCCGGAGTTTCGGTGTTAACACCTACTTGCGCATTCAAAGATGCACTGCCGATAAGGGCTATAAAACAGCCCGCTAAAAAAAATTTCTTTGTCATATTGTTCTTTTTTAAAAAAATTATTTGTTTGTTTTGTTATTTTGTTTAATTTTTATTATTAAAAATTAGATATTTTTTCAGTTCTTATATTCTGTTTAAAAATTGTAAAAAATTATTTATTACAAATATTGTTCGTTGTTGTTCTAGATTGTTTCGGGCTAAAAGCCCTCGCAATGACGTTTTTAGGAATTTTTTATGTTCTTAAATATTCCATAATTTAAAAATATGGAATATTTGACAACATAAATTTATCCGCTGTAATGGGGATTTAAAAAAAATCCTGTTTTTATGTCATTGCGAACATAATGAAACAATTCAAAATATTTATTTTCAACAGATTGCTTCGGGCTAAAAGCCCTCGCAATGACGTTTTTAGGAATTTTTTATGTTCTTAAATATTCCATTTTTAAAAAAAAAATTGGAATATTTTTTGGACAACTGATAATTAGCCTCTCCCTACCCCTCTCATCAAGGAAAGGGGAGTTTAGATTGCTTCGGTTGCCCACAATGAACGCGGTTTAGTTTTTAGAAGGAGGAGGTAAATTGCCGTAAGCGCAGGCAAAACTGCCGCTTACCTGCAAGATGAAATTATTGTTGGTGAAATACTTTGATGTATAATCAAATACAGGAGTAAACAATCTTTGTGCAAATTCTATGCAGAATAATTTATGGCTGATATTGCTTTGCACAGGCAAAACAGCACTGCCAGCCATACCACCGTTTGTAAATGCAGCATCGCCGAAAGGCGAAATCGGGGAATAAACGGCTTCTTTATATGTTTTTTTGATTTTTGCGCCGCTTTTTTCAGGCGTTGTTTGCTGATAATCGGAATTTTGAGCAAGCGTCCTGTCAGATTTTATATCCGTACTTTCGGTTTTCCTTTCTCTTGCATAAACAAAAGAAAAATCTCCCTTAATTAAAGCGGCATTGGAAATTATCGAATTATCGCCTATAAAAACGGTTTCTTCGTTTTTAGAAACGTTTGTTCCAAGCGTTTGCGGCATATCAAAATTCTGATTTTCAGGATTTTGAGCAACTGCCCTGTCCGATTTCATATCCGCACCCGCAGTTTTCTTTTCTTTTGAATAAACAAAAGAAAAATTTCCCTTAATTGCCGAAGAGTTGGAAATTACCGAATTATCGCCCACAAATACAGTCATTCCGCCTTGAGAAGCGTTTGCCGTATGCGTTTGCGCCTGAACATTAAAGCCAAACAACTGCAATACGCTCAACGCCAAAAACGCCATAGCCAACTTGCCGTGAACATTTTTGAACAAAAAACGCATATTTTTTATAAAACGAACGAGAAGAATATCGTAGAATTTTACAGACGAAATGTTATTGAATATTGCCAAATGAGAAGATAAACAACCACTATTCAGCGTATTACGCGCTAAATTACCTAAAAGCAACAATTTTATATTGTTTGCAACAGTCATTTATCAGTAGTTTATGATTAGTTTTACTTTTTTTATTTTCAATTTTAAAATCGAATTGAAAAATCGAAAATATTCTTGGCAAATTTCGTGCCAAAAAATGTTAAAAAGTTTTTTTATGCTTTACAGCCCTTTTAAACAAAGATTTTTTTTACTGCAATTTTACATTTTTAATCAGCATGAAAAAACTTTGTTAAAAAACGGTACAAAAGTACACAAATATTTTGAATTACAAACAAAAATGGAAAAAATAGGCAAAAAATTGAATTAATTTGGCACGAAAGGGTTTTTATTTTACATTTCTTGCGTTTTTCCGTAAGTTCCGCTGCGCTTAACATACGGTTATTAACTGTGCGTTCTTTTTTCGTTGTTTGAAAAACAAAAGAAAAGGCTGTTTCAACAACAACCCTTTCTGTCAATAAAACAAATCAAAAATTATCAATTTTCTTATTTTTTCTAATCTTTACTCCTATCAACATAATGGGTATGCAGCAATTCGTGGGACAAATATCCGCCCGGTTCTACAAGAAATTCTTTGTACAAAACCTGTATTGACGGGTTTAGATGCGATTGGCGTAAGGTTTTGTTTTCGTCTTCGCCGTATATGGCTTTCATACGCTTTATGCCGATTTCGGGGTCGTCGCTGCGTGGCTGTCCGCCGCCGCAAATACAACCGTTAGGGCAACCCATCACTTCAATAAAATGATATGGCGATGTCCCTGCAATTATTTGTTCCATAAGAAGTTTTGCGCCAGCCAAGCCGCTTGTAACAGCCACTTTAACTTCAAATCCTTCAAACATTTTATATGCAGGAAGTACATTTTCAAATTTCAAGGTCGCTTCTTTTATCCTGTCGAGCCCTACAATTGGCGCGACGTGTAATTTGTCAAACGGCAATTCGCGCCCTGTAACAATAGCATAAACAGTTCTGATAGCCGCTTCCATTACACCGCCTGTTACGCCAAAAATATCGGCTGCCCCTGTGGATTGTCCGAGCGGGTCGTCAAACTGTTCGTCTTCCAAATTATTGAAATCAATACCTGCCTGCTTAATCATTTGCCCCAATTCGCGCGTTGTCAGCACAGCATCAACATTTGGAAGTCCGTGATTAAACATTTCATGCCGCTCTGCTTCAAACTTTTTCGCTGTACATGGCATTACCGAAACTACATACAGTTTTTCAGGTTCTGTTTCAATTTTTTTAGCATAATAACTCTTTACCATTGCGCCAACCATCATGTGAGGCGATTTGCAGGTTGAAAGATGCGGTATTAATTTTGGATAATAGGATTCAATATATTTAATCCAGCCGGGCGAACAACTTGTAATCATCGGAAGCACTGTTTTTTTATTTGTCAGAGCATCTATTGCTCTGTGTAAAAATTCCGTACCTTCTTCCATAATTGTCAAATCTGCGCCCCAATCGGTATCGAACACATCATCTACGCCAAGCGCACGGATAGAGGCGGCAAGTTTCCCTGTTACAGAAGTTCCTGCGGGCATTCCAAATAATTCGCCCAGAGCCACGCGCACAGCAGGAGCCGGCTGCATAACGACTCTGAGTTCAGGGTTGTTAAGAGCCTCCCATACTCTTGTAATATGGTCGGTTTCTTTCAATGCGCCAACCGGACAAACAACAGTACACTGTCCGCAGAATGAACATTTGGCATCGTTGATAGAACAATCCATTGCGGGTGCAATCACAGTATTTATTCCGCGATTTTGAGCATCAAGAATTCCTACTCCCTGTATCTCTCTGCACACGGTAACGCATCTGCGGCAGAGAATACATTTGGACTGGTCGCGTGTGATAGACGGAGATATGTCGATAAACTCACGCGCACTTGTTGTAGGGAAACTATTATTTGTAATTCCTAAAGTGTTGCCCAACTGTTGCAATTCACACGATTGATTACGATTACAACTCAAACATTCTTTTGAATGGTCGGAAAGCATAAGTTCGTACAGCACTTTTCGCGTTTTCAATACTTTTTTAGAATGAGTATGAACCACCATTCCGTCTCTTACCTCTGTCATACAGGCGGCTTGCAGCGTGCGTGCACCTTCTACTTCTACCGAACAGATACGGCATGCGCCAAACTCGTGAATGCCCTGCATATAACACAAAGAGGGGATATTAATTCCATTTTGCTTGGCTGCGCGAAGAATCGTTGTTCCTGCTTCAACAGCGATATTCTTATTATTTATTGTTAAATTTATCATATTAAATTATCTCCTTTCACAATGTAAGCAACGCATTGACTCGGCAATTGCATTTAATTTATGAAAACCTAAAACTACTTCTGCAAACGACTGTTTTCGTTCTTCTGGCGAAAGCACTTCCATCTCGAATTGCGGATGTGCAACAACTTCGTCGTTGTCGTACACATTTGGAATTTCAATAGGCGTACCTTTGTTTAGCAAACCGTTTCCGCCAAGATATAAATCGATGGCAGAAGCCGCTTTTTTCCCGTCTGCAATTGCGCTGATTACAGTGTCTGGACCTCTTGTAACATCTCCACCTGCAAAAACTCCTTCCATTGTACTCATCTGTGTTTCGGGGTCGATAACGAAAGTTCCCCACTCTGTTACGCCAATTTCTTCCTTGCTTATAAAAGGCAAGTCGGCATATTGACTTACAGCAGGAATTACAAAATCCACATCTAAAATAAAATTAGAATCTTCAATTTTGGTCGATTTTCTTCTGCCAGAACTGTCAAATTCTCCCAATTCCATTTTAATACATTCGATACCTGTAACTTTGCCGTCTTTTCCAATGAATTTTTTGGGAGTGGTCAGTTCCATAATTTCTATGCCCTCTTCCAGCGCTTCTTTTACTTCTTCAACGTATGCAGGCATTGCAGCGATATTACGTCTATAAACCACAACGACGCGCTCTGCGCCAATACGCAAGGCTGAACGAGCCGAGTCGATAGCGGTATTTCCGCCGCCAATAACAGCAACTGTTCCGTGCAGTTCCAAATCACCTTTTAAATTAATTTCTTTCAAAAAATCAATACCATGCATTACTCCTTCCAAATTTTCGCCTTCGATATTTACTTTGGCAGGATATTGAGTTCCTGTTGCCACATAAATAGCGTCATAATCATCTCTTAATTTTTTAAAATCAATATCTTTTCCAATTTCCTTATTCAAATAAATATTAACGCCGGCTTGCTTAATCAATTCAATTTCGTGCTGAAGAATATGTTCGGGCAATCGATATTCGGGTATTCCGAAAGCCAAAACGCCGCCAGCCACACTTTGTGATTCATAAACATCGACATCGTAACCAATATTTACTAAATAATATCCGCAGGTTAAGCCCGATGCGCCTGCGCCGACAATAGCAATGCGTTTTCCCTTTCTTGCATAAGTAAGTTGAACTTTGTAAGGCAATTCGTTTTTAAAGGCATAATCGGCGGCAAAACGTTTCAAATCGCGAATTGCCACAGCCTCATCAACCGAGGTGCGCCTACATTTGCTTTCGCACGGACGGGTACAAATTCTGCCGCAAATAGCAGGCAATGGATTTTCCTGCATAATCAGATTATATGCATCCTGAAATCTTCCTGCTGCAATCAACGCAACATAACCATTTACATTGATATTGGCAGGGCATGTGTTCTCGCAAGGAGCAATGAACATTGCCGAGCAAACACCCGCCCTGCAATGCTTTTTATTTATATGTTCTTCAAACTCATCTCTGAAATAACGGATTGTAGAAAGAATCGGATTCGGCGCAGTTTGCCCCAAGCCGCACATTGCCGAAGTTTGAATGGTTTCGCCAAGTTCTATCAAACGGTCAATATCGCCCTGTTTTCCATTACCTTGAGTAATATTTTCCAAAATTTCGAGCATTCTTTTTGTCCCCACCCTGCAAGCAACGCATTTTCCGCACGATTCATCGCGAATAAAATCCATAAAATAACGCGCAGTATCAACCATACAGGTATCTTCGTTCATAACAATCAATCCGCCTGAACCCATTATAGCGCCTATTTTACTCAATGCTTCATATTCTGCAGGAACATTGAGATTTTCTTTTGTAATGCAGCCGCCCGAAGGACCTCCGATTTGCGCCGCTTTAAATTCTTTTCCGTTAGTAATTCCGCCGCCAATGCTGTAAATAATAGTTCCAATTGTCGTCCCAATAGGTACTTCAACAATTCCTGTATTTACCACCTCGCCTGCAAGAGCGAAAACTTTTGTTCCTGCGGCTTTTTCCAAACCAAAAGAGGCATACCATCTCCCGCCATTGCGAATAATTTTTGGAATATTTGCCAATGTTTCTACATTATTAATAATGGT
>WRGS01000208.1 GCA_009787075.1 Paludibacter sp. | reverse complement strand
TTAAAAATTTCCTTGTCATACGGTTTGTCGTTTTAGAAATTAAAAATTTTATTTTATTTGTTAATCGAGCGACAAAATTACAAAATTTGAATTAATTATTTTAATGTTGCATATATTTTTCTTATAAAAATTGTTAAAAATCAATCGTTTTATAAAGATATGGATTGCTTTGAGTTTCGTATCCAGCAATAAGGTGTAAATTTATTTGTTTCGGCTGGTTTTATCTCATACTTTTTTTATTCTTTAAATATTCTATTTTGTTCAAAAAATGAATAATTCTGTAAAAATAAATCTGCTATTTTTATGTTTTAAAACATAAATTTCTGCAATTTTTTTGATGAATATTGTTTGTTTCAAAAAAAAGTTGTACTTTTGCACTCGTTTTTTAAGAAGGTATAAAAAATTATAAAAAGTTATATCTTATTTGTACCTTAAAAATATTTATAAAAAAAAATGGCAAAAGCAGATTTAATATTCAACAGAAATATTGGCATTATGGCCCACATTGATGCCGGTAAAACAACTACTTCCGAACGTATCCTTTTTTATACAGGTTTGACTCATAAAATCGGTGAAGTTCACGATGGCGCAGCCACAATGGACTGGATGGAGCAAGAGCAGGAACGCGGCATTACTATTACCTCTGCCGCTACAACTACGTGGTGGAACTACAAAGGCGACAAATATAAAATCAATCTGATTGACACTCCGGGACACGTCGATTTCACCGTTGAGGTGGAACGTTCGTTGCGTATTCTTGATGGCGCGGTGGCAACTTTTTGCGCCGTAGGCGGTGTTGAGCCGCAGTCGGAAACCGTTTGGCGTCAGGCAGATAAATATAATGTACCGCGTATCGGTTACGTTAATAAAATGGACAGGTCGGGAGCAAACTTTTTTGAAGTGGTGCGCCAAATCAAAGATGTGTTGAAAGCGAATCCTTGTCCGATACAAATTCCAATTGGCGCAGAAGAAAAATTTAAAGGCGTTATTGATTTGATTAAAATGAAAGCCATTTTCTGGCACGACGAAACAATGGGCGCAGAATATTCCATAGAAGAAATTCCTGCCGATTTGCTCGCAGAGGCACAGGAATGGCGCGATAAAATGCTTGAAACCGTTGCCGAATTCGACGATGCGTTGATGGAAAAATTTTTCGACGATCCATCGAAAATCACCGAAGAAGAAATTCATAGCGCCATTCGCAAAGGCACTTTGTCGATGGCAATCAACCCGATGATTTGCGGTTCGTCATTCAAAAACAAAGGCGTACAAACAATGCTCGATGCAGTGTGCGCTTATTTGCCAAGTCCGCTGGATACTCCTGAAATTGTCGGCAGCGACCCTCGTTTTACAGATAAACAAATTGTTCGCCACCCCGATGCAGAAGAGCCGCTTTGCGCTTTGGCATTTAAAATTGCAACCGACCCTTATGTTGGGCGTTTGTGCTTTTTCCGCGTTTATTCGGGCAAATTAGAAACAGGTTCTTATGTTTATAATTCCCGTTCAGGTAAAAAAGAACGCATTTCGCGTATTTTCCAAATGCACTCAAACAAGCAAAATCCTGTTGAAGTAATTGCAGCAGGCGATATTGGCGCAGGCGTTGGGTTTAAAGATATTCGCACAGGCGATACGCTTTGCAGTGAGGCGCACCCTATTGTTTTGGAATCAATGGATTTTCCCGCGCCTGTAATCGGCATTTCCGTTGAGCCAAAGACGCAAAAAGACCTTGATAAACTTGGAGTAGGTTTGTCTAAACTTGCAGAAGAAGACCCAACATTTACCGTTCGCACCGACGAACAAAGCGGGCAAACTGTAATTAGCGGAATGGGCGAATTGCATTTGGAAATAATTATCGACCGTTTGAAACGCGAATTTAAAGTAGAATGTAATCAGGGTCGTCCGCAAGTTAATTACAGAGAGGCGATTACCCAGGCAGTTGAAATTCGCGAAGTTTATAAAAAGCAATCGGGCGGACGAGGCAAATTTGCCGATATTATCGTGCGCGTTGAGCCTATTGACACAGATTTTGAAGGTTCATTGCAGTTTATTGATATGGTTAAAGGCGGAAATATTCCAAGAGAATTTATTCCTTCGATAGAAAAAGGCTTTAAAGCGGCAATGAAAAATGGCGTTTTGGCAGGTTATCCTATGGAAACGCTGAAAGTTACGCTGCTTGACGGTTCTTTCCACGCTGTGGATTCCGACCAGCTTTCGTTTGAAATTTGTGCGCAAATCGCTTATAAAACTGCTTGTGCAAAAGCAAAACCTGTTCTGCTTGAGCCGATTATGAAACTCGAAGTTGTAACTCCCGAAGAAAATATGGGCGATGTTATTGGCGACCTCAACAAACGGCGCGGACAAATTGAAGGAATGGATTCGAGCCGCAACGGTGCGCGTATTGTAAAAGCAAAAGCGCCTTTGGCAGAAATGTTCGGTTATGTTACCGCTTTGCGTACCATCACTTCTGGACGTGCAACAAGTTCGATGGAATTTTCTCATTATGCCGAAGTACCTGCCTCATTGGCAAAAGAAGTGGTAAAAGAGGCTAAAGGCAAAGAAGACCTTTTGTAGAAAAATTTAAAATTTAACAATAAGAAAATGTAGAAATGTTTGAAAATAACGTTTCTACATTTTTTTTGTTCTGCAAGTTTTCAAATTTTGTCTTTTGGACAAAATTAGCTTCATTTCTGTCTATTAGACCAAAATCATAACCAAAAACGCGCATCCGCATCTAATAACAGCGCAGGCGTGGTTATGAAAATGAAAATATTTTAATTTACTTTGACGCATCTTGTTAATTTGTTTGTTTATTTGATTTTTGCCTTATTTTTTTATCTTAATCTTATCCTATTTTATTTGTTTGGGAACTTCTACAGTAATGACGTTTTAACAATTCCTTTTTTTAACAAATGGTTTTCTGTTAATTTTATACTTTTTTATATAGTTTAGTTTGTGTTTTCAAAAAAAGGACTACCTTTGCGCTTACTATATTAACAGAAGATAGCCCTTGCCGTCTTTAAACATGCCGCATCACTATGCTGGTTTTATGTTTAAAAAACACGGCAAAGACAAATAAAACTTTCTGAATAGAAATTATTATTTCTGTAAAATAATCTTATCTTATGTTAATATATGTTATTATGGTGCGATTAAGATATGATTGTATATGGCTAATTTGTTTAAAATCAAAATATTAGCGAAAGAAAGAAATATTTTTATTCGCGCGTTAGCAAATGCAGTAGGAATTACTGAACAGGGTTTGCAATTGTTAATACGTGAAAATTCTACTAAAATTGATACTTTGGAAAAGATAGCATCTGTTTTAAATGTACCAATTAGCGTATTTTTTGATGAAAATAATACAATAAATCAAAAGAGTGATAGTAAAAACGCTGTTGACATTTATAGCAATGCATCAAATTCTTCATCAATAACTTCTTATATTGAAAAAATATCGCATTTAGAACAATTACTTACAGAAAAAGAAAAACAAATCATTCTGTTAAATAAAATATGTGAAATCCAATACAAATAATAATTGGTAATTCCCATAAAAATTTTGTAATGAATTTATGTCAATTTTGCAAATTTACAAAAAATTTAATGACAATAAAATTAAAGCACGGTTTTTGCTGTATAAAAATCAAAATAAATTTTTACTTAACAAATTAAATTAAAGAAAGGAAAAATTATGAGTAACAATTCAGGAAAAGGATTTTTGTTTCTTGTTGGCGGAGCATTGCTTGGGGCTGCAGCAGGAATACTTTTTGCACCAGACAAAGGTTATCGCACACGCCGCCGCATTGGCAAGCAAATGGGCGAAATGAAAGAAACAGTTAGCCAAAAATTTGACGAACTTGTAAATCAAGCCGAAAATTTTGTACATGACTTGCGCGCAACTGCCGCTGAAGTGGTTGAAGAAGTGAAAGAAGAATGGAAGAACGAGCAACAAAAATCATAATAAATTTGACTTTCAATAGATTATGAACGCCGAAAAACAAAACGGACTGTTCGACAATGTAAAAAACTATGTCGATTTGAAAGCCGAATACCTCAAACTCGACCTGACAGAAAAGTTTTCGCTCTTTGCGGGCAAACTTGTTCTGTTGGGTGTGTTGGGGTTGATGGGAGTTGCACTTCTGATGTTGTTGCTGTTGTTTTTCAATAATTTGCTTGCACAAATTATTGGGATTCAATGGCTTGCAACATTGATAGAAATAGCGTTGATGGTTGGCGTGATTGCTGTGGTTTGGTATTCGCGCGAGCGAATAATATTTCGTCCGATAGCCGACAGCATTATTCGCACTTTTTTTGATTCCGAAAACGATAAAAAAACAGACAACAATGGAAACGAAAAAAATTGACTCTCTGCAAACATTGCGCGAGCGCAAACAACAGATTAACAGAGAATTGCTGACTGACGAGCAACAAATCAAATATCATTTTTATCTCTATACACACCCTGTTGAGTGGGCTGCAAATGCACTTACAGGCAAAAATTTACCTGTTACTTCGCGCAAATTAGTAGAACTTGCCTCTGCTTCGAGCCGCTTTGTGCGATACGGAAAAATTGCTTATTCAGTTTTTAAATTTTTTAGGAAAAGATAAATTATTTTCTTTCCATAAGTACCACATTTTCAACGTGATGTGTGTGTGGAAACATGTCAACAGGCTGAACAGCAACTACCTGATATTTTTCGCTCAATAAATTCAAATCGCGTGCCTGAGTTGCAGGATTGCAACTTATATAAACGATTTTTTTCGGCTCGGCAGTATTAATCGCGGCGATAACATCATCGTGCATTCCTGCGCGCGGCGGGTCGGTAATAATTACGTCAGGCTTGCCGTTTTCGCATATAAAATCCTGATTTAAAATATTTTTTATATCGCCTGCAAAAAATTTCGTATTGGAAATTCCATTTATTTTGGAATTGATTTCTGCATCTTCAATCGCTTCGGGAACATATTCAATACCAATTACTTGGCGGCAATATTTCGCAATAAAATTAGCAATAGTGCCCGTGCCTGTGTATAAATCATAAACTGTTTCATCGCCTTTGAGATTGGCAAAATTCCGCGCAGTTTTGTAAAGTTCATACGCCTGTAAAGTATTTGTCTGAAAAAACGATTTTGCGCCGATTTTGAATTTCAGACTTTCCATTTGCTCAAAAATATAATCATTTCCTTTAAAAATATTTACTTGCTGGTCGGCGATAGTGTCGTTCGCTTTTGAATTTATAATAAATAAAAGCGAAGTAATTTGCGGAAATTTATCTGCAATATGTTGAAGTAAAGCATTTTGCGTAGTTTTATCTTCATAATAAAAAACCATAATCACCATCAATTCGCCCGTTGTGCTGGTGCGGATAATCATTGTTCGTAAAAAGCCCTCGTGATTTCTGATGTCGAAAAAACTAATATGATTTTCTATCGCGTAACGGCGAACTTCGTTGCGGATTTGATTGGAAATATCGTCCTGCAAAACACATTTTTCAATATCCAAAACCTTGTCGAACATTGTTGGAATGTGAAATCCAACCGCAGAATTTACAGAATTTTCATCTGTATTGCTTTTAGGGTCAATTAACCATTTTTTATTTGAAAAAGTAAATTCCAATTTATTGCGATAATATTCTGTTTTTGCCGAACCGAGTATTGAAAAAAATCCTTTAAAATCTCCTTGTGTTCGGTTTGGAGGCGGAAGTTCAATTTTTCCTATACGAGTCAGATTATCAACAACTTGCTGTTGTTTAAAACGCAACTGTTCGGCATAAGGTAAAATTTGCCATTTGCAGCCGCCGCAAATTCCAAAATGCGGACAAAGCGGCTGACAACGATTTTCAGCATATTTTTCAAAACGCACAACACGGGCTTCGGCATAATTTTTCTTTTTCTTAATTATTTGTAAATCAACGACATCGCTCGGAACAACAAACGGTACAAACACAACTAAATCATCAACGCGGGCAATCGCCTTGCCTTCGGCGGCAATGTCGGTTATTTCAATATTGGTAAGCAGCGGCAAAGGCTTTTTATTAGGCATAAAAACATAAAAAATAATTTTTTTGCAAAAGTATAATTTTATTTTTATAAACTGCTTAAATTTTTTAAACAAACTCCAAAAAGATAGAATGCACGAAAGGACGAAAGGGAAAAAGGATGAAAGGGAAAGAAACGAGATGTGAAATAAACACGTTTTGCCGCATTACAAATGCTAATATTCATTATTTCAGGATTACAAATCCTGAAAAACAAGTTAACTTTTTTTACTATCTTTGCAAAATAAAGTTGCATTAAGTAATTGAAACTACTCATTGGTAATTCTAAATAGCAGTTACGGATACAAACAATATCTTGTTTATCTGTTATTTCGATAATAACTTTTCTTTTTTCATTAAATTTTTTCAAATAACCAAGCCCTAATAACATTATTCCAGTAGCAATAGATAATGCCGTCATACTGTTGGAAAATATTTTAAGAATATCGCCTAAATATATTTTGACGCCAAAATATCCAATTACAATAATTAATCCCGCACCGAAAAACCATACTGTAGTTGAAACAGTCATAATTTGTTCCAATTTGAAAGTTACTTTTTCCATTAATTTAACTTCCTAAATTTATAATTTATTTTTCCGCTTTTTCGTATGCCTCAACAATTTTTTGCACAAGCCGATGACGGACAATATCCGATTTGTCAAATTCAATCACGGTTATTCCTTTGATATTGCGCAATTTATGCAGCGCATCAAGCAAACCTGATTTTTGCGAAAGCGGCAGGTCGATTTGCGTAACATCGCCTGTTACAATCATTTTTGTATTTAAACCCATTCGCGTAAGAAACATTTTAATTTGCTGAACAGTAGTGTTTTGCGCTTCGTCGAGAATAACAACCGCATCGCTCAAAGTCCGCCCGCGCATAAAAGCGAGCGGGGCAATCTGAATTGTACCATTTTCGAGATAATCTCTCAATTTCAGCGGAGTAATCATATCTTGCAGCGCATCGTAGAGTGGTTGCAGGTAAGGGTCAATTTTTTCTTTCATATCGCCGGGCAAAAAACCAAGTTTTTCGCCCGCTTCAACAGCCGGACGGCTCAAAATTATGCGTTTTATTTCTTTGTTTTTCAGAGATTTAACCGCCAGAGCGATAGCGGTGTATGTTTTGCCCGAACCCGCAGGACCTATTGCAAAAAGTAAATCGTTTGTAAAAAAATCTGCCACGAGCCGCTGTTGATTGCGAGTACGGGCAGTAATATTTTTGCCATTTACGCCATAAAGAATCAGGTTTTCCAACTTTATTTGAGGCAAGATTTCTTCCCCTTTAACAATCCCAACAATAATTTCTTCTGTAAGCGCATTGTTTTCCAAACAATATTTTTCAATTTGATGAATAAATTCGGCTGTTCTGTTAATTTCCGACTCATTTCCTTCAATTTTAACAATCGCTCCGCGCGCCGAAAGTTTTATTTTAGGTAAAAGATTTTTTAAAGTCAGAATATTTGCATTATTAACCCCATAAAACAGCACAGGGTCGATATTTTCGTTCAGTTCAATAATTTTTTCGTGCATTTTGTTGTTTTAAAAATTTTTTCACCACAAAATTATAAATTTTATTTGATTATCACAATTTTTTGCATACTTTTGCCGTTTGTGCCTATAATAATTTGTAAATTCAAAATCGTAATTTTATTTTATGATAAAAATTTTTAATGTATTTTTTCTAATAATATTTTTTGCAAATGTAAATTTTGCTCAAACAGAATCATTTATTAGTTTGCGCACTTTGAGTGGAACAATTTACGGCATAATGCAAATGCCTGACAATAAGGGAAATATCCCGTTAGCAATTCTTGTGCCTGATTGTAAAACAGATAATTATTTTGACGAACAACTTCAAAATCAAGCGTTGAAAACGCTTGCCGACAGTTTGGCAAAAAGGGGCATTGCTACTCTTCGTTACGACAAACGCGGCACAGGAAGAAGCCTTGCTGCCGATAGAAATGGAATTAATCTTACGATAGAAAGTTATGTTGCCGACCTTAACGGGTGGATTAACCGCTACGCAGACAATACAAATTTTTCGGAAATTGTGCTTGTTGGGCATGGCGAGGGTGCGCTTGTTGCCATAATTTGCGCCATTGAAAATAAAAATGTGAAAAAATATGTTTCGCTCGAAGGGGCAGGCTTACCGCGTGCTGATATATTGCGGGTGCAAATGCAGATGCAATTTGAATTGCAGCCGCAATTAAGGGAAATTGCAGAAAAATATATCGACAAACTTTCCAAAGGCGAAATAATTGACGAATTTGTACCTCAAAGACTTTCTCAATATTTTCCGCCGAATTTAAACCATTCTTTTATTTCGTGGTTTAAATACAATCCGCAAACGGAAATTGCAAAACTCACAATTCCGATTTTGATAGTTCAAGGCAGCGCCGATGCGCAAATTACTGTTTCCAATGCAAATTTTCTGGCGCAAGCAAATACAAACGCCCGCAAGATTGTGATTGAAAATATGAATCACATTTTCCGCGCATGCAATTCCACACATCAACTTTCGCAGTATGCTGCCAACTGCCGACCATATTCTCCAATCAAATCTGAACTTTGCAGTGCAGTTGCTGATTTTATTCTTAAAGGGAAATGATTTTAACCTTACCATCAGCCCATATTCAAAGGTTTTGTTTTATATTTTTAAAATCACTCTTTCGCCGAGTTTTTTTGCCAAAATATTTTTCAGATTTTCAAGGTTTTTGAGTTCCTGCATTATTTCTTCAGCATTTTTAAAATCATTTTTCTCGAAATCATTTTTCAAAGCAATGATTTTCAGCCGAATACGTTCCAAAATAATATTATTTTTATATTCCAAAACCACCCGCGAAACCGTTTGGCTCAACTGTTCGCGGCGACGGTTTTTTGTTTTTTCAAGCAATTTTAACTCAAATTCCGATTGTTCATCTGCTTTTTTCTTGTCCTTAAAAATTTTACTCAAAACATATTTTTCTTCCATCAAATCGACAGCCAAGTCGTTAATTGCGTGGTCGGAATGGCTGCGAAAATATTCGTTCACCGAATTTTTATCTTCAAGATATTTATTTTTATATTCTTTTAAAAATCTGTTGTACAACAGATTACGAAATTCTATATTGTCGGTTTGCAATTCGGCAAAAATAAATTCGGCAACTGTAATTTGCTCGCTTTGGTTTTCAAAAATTATTTCATTTCCTTGCCTTACAAGCAATTGCAGCAATCCATATTCCAATTTATCGAAAATTACATTGGTTTTTGTACCTATTCCACTGTCAATTTCCGTTGAGGTTTCTACCTGATTTTCAGCACTTTCATCAACTTTTTTCAGCGGTTTTTTCTCAAATTCTTTGGCGCGGATTTTATTTATTTGATAATAAATTTCCTGTTCGTCAATTTCGAGCAAAACGCCGCTTTCCTTAATATATTCGGCGCGAATAATCTGGTCAGGGATTTTTGCAATGCTTGCCAAAATATCGCTAATCGCCGTTGCGCGTTTGACAGGGTCATTTGCGGCATCCTCCATCAAAAGTTTTATTTTGAAACGAATAAAATCCGTAGAATTTTTTTCTATAAATTCCTGTAAATCAGAAGCATTTGTTTTTTTAGCAAAACTGTCAGGGTCTTCTCCTGCGGGTAAAAGCACAACTTTAAGATTCATTCCCTCTTTAAGAAACATATCAATTCCGCGTTCTGCCGCCTTTTGCCCTGCCGAATCGCCATCATAAATCAGCGTAATATTTTTTGTAAAACGTTGAATAATACGAATTTGTCCTTCGGTCAGGGCTGTGCCCGATGAGGCAACAACATTTTCAATTCCGCTTTGATGCAAGGAGATTACGTCTGTATAGCCTTCAACCAGAAAACATCTGTCGGCTTTTTGAATCGCCGATTTTGCGAAAAAAATTCCGTAAAGTTCGTTGCTTTTATGATAAAGTTCCGATTCGGGAGAATTGAGATATTTTCCTGTGTTATCGGTTTTTACGAGTACTCGTCCGCCAAAACCGACAATTTTTCCCGAAAGATTTACAAAAGGAAAAATTACGCGGTTGCGAAAACGGTCGGTAAGTTTGCCGTCCCGCTCGTTTTTAAAACAAAGTCCTGTTTTTATCAAAAATTCTTCTTTGTAACCTGCTGATATTGCGGCTTTTGCAAGCGCATCCCACGAATCGAGCGCAAAACCGAGCCGAAATTTCTCAATAATATCATTACGGAAACCGCGTTCGACAAAATAACTCAACCCTACAGCACGCCCTTCAGGATGTTTGTGCAAATTTTCGTGAAAATGATTTTGCGCAAAATCATTGACTATCAGCATACTTTCGCGGTCGCTGCGGGCAGCAATTTCTTCGGGCGTGAGCTCGCGTTCGCGAATTTCGATGCCGTATTTTTTTGCCAAAGTGCGCAAGGCTTCCAAATAAGACAACTGCTCAATTTCCATTATAAAATGCACAGAATCGCCGCCTTTTCCGCAACCAAAACATTTAAAAATATTTTTTGGAGGATTAACAGAAAATGACGGCGTTTTCTCATTGTGAAACGGACACAAACCAATCAAATTCGTACCTCTACGGCGCAAAGTAACATAATCGGACACGACATCTTCAATTTTTGCCGCATCTTTAATTTGTTCTATGGTAGAAAAATCAATCATTTTTTAATGCACAAATGTACAATTTTTCTACTTCAAATTGGATTTGTCTGTTGAAATCATATTCGCCTCATGTTTCATTTGCGGGAAAAACAAAACTTCCTGTATTGCACTTTGTCCTGTCATAAGCATTACAAGTCTGTCCATTCCGATGCCCATTCCCGAAGTCGGCGGCATTCCATATTCAAGCGCGCGGATAAAATCCATATCAATGAACATTGCCTCGTCGTCGCCCTTTTCGCTGAGTTTTAACTGCTCCTGAAAACGTTCAAGTTGGTCAATCGGGTCGTTGAGTTCACTGTAAGCATTAGCGAGTTCCTTGCCATTGACCATTAATTCAAAACGTTCGGTGAGTTCAGGATTTGAACGGTGGCGTTTGCAAAGCGGCGACATTTCTATCGGATAATCGGTGATAAATGTCGGCTGAATGTAGTTGCTTTCGCAGCATTCGCCAAAAATTTCGTCAATCAACTTGCCTTTGCCCATTGTATTATCAACTTCGATATGCAGTGCTTTGCAAATTTCGCGAATTTCATCTTCCGATTTTCCTATCAAATCGTAACTTGTATGTTCTTTGATTGCATCAAGCATTGATATGCGTTTAAACGGCGTTTTAAACGATATTTTTTGTCCGCCGATTTCAATTTCGGTTGAGCCATTTACATCAATACAAATTTTTTCGAGCATATTTTCGGTAAATTTCATCATCCAATTATAATCCTTGTAAGCAACGTAAATTTCCATACAGGTAAATTCAGGATTATGCGTTCTGTCCATTCCTTCGTTGCGGAAATTTTTTGAAAACTCATAAACTCCTTCAAAACCGCCGACAATTAAACGTTTAAGATACAATTCGTTGGCAATACGCATATACAAATCAATGTCAAGAGCATTGTGATGTGTAATGAACGGTCGCGCGGCTGCTCCGCCGGGAATTGGCTGTAAAATCGGCGTTTCCACTTCAACATAATTTTTCCAATTAAAATATTCGCGCATCGACTGATAAACTTTTGTACGTTTTAGAAAAATATCTTTAATTCCCTCATTTACAACCAAATCGACATAACGCTGACGATACCGCTGTTCGGGGTCTTCAAAAGCATCGTAAGCAACGCCATCTTTATATTTTACAATTGGCAGCGGCTTCAATGCTTTGCTCAACACTGTAAGTTCTTGAGCGTGAATGCTTATCTCGCCCATTTGAGTACGGAAAACAAAACCTTTGATGCCAATAAAATCGCCAATATCAAGCAATTTTTTGAAAACCGTGTTGTACATTTCGGGCTGTTCTTCTGTGGAAATATCGTCGCGCGAAACGTAAATCTGAATGCGCCCTTTTGAGTCCTGCAATTCCATAAAAGATGCTTTTCCCATAATGCGACGGCTCATAATTCTGCCTGCTACGCACACTTGGCGTTTTGGTTCAAGATTGTCGTCAAATTCTGCCTTAATATCAACCGAAAAAGCATCGGTGGGATATAATGCTGCCGGATAAGGGTTTATGCCCATTTGCTGCAACTGCTCGCGAGAATTGCGGCGAAAAATTTCCTGTTCTGAAAGATGTTCCATTTATATTCAATTTTTTATGTTATTTTTCTGTAAAAGTAATTTAAACTACTAACTTTATTTTGCAAAGATAGTAAAAATAGACTTACAGGTCAAAAATTCAGGCTAAAAACTTTCTATCGTTATTCCGCATTTACAAATGCAGTAGGCTTGAATATCTTATACACTGAAACACTACCAAAATGCTAAAGAATTAACAAAAATCGTTTTCAAATTGCTGCTGGCATACAAAAATCACGTGCATACTATTAATGGAAAAGAATTTGCT
>WRGS01000207.1 GCA_009787075.1 Paludibacter sp. | reverse complement strand
ACAACAAACAGCGCGATATTTAAAGTTTAATGTTAAATAATGGCGTAATATTTAAAGTTTAATATTAAATAATGGCGCGATATTTAAAATAAAGTATTATCTTTGCACTTATTTTTTAAGATATAAAAGAATATGATGAAAAACAGGATTGTTTTCAGTGAATTATCGAAAAAAAGTCAGTCGAAACTTGGACGAATAATTGTTCTTACAGGCGCACGGCAAACAGGAAAAACGACCATTGCCAAGCAATGCTTTGCCAATTATGCCTATTTGGCGATAGATGATGTGATGCAAAGTCGCGAATTGTTGAATCTGACAGCAGAACAATGGAATATGTTTTATCCAAAAGCAATACTCGACGAAATTCAAAAATCACCTGCGCTGTTTGACACGATTAAAGCCACCTACGACCGTTATCCTCAAACACGCTACGCACTTTTGGGCTCAAGTCAGTTTTTGTTATTGGAAAAAGTGCGCGAAAGTTTGGCAGGACGATGTATTATAATGGAAATTTTGCCGCTAACATTGCCCGAATTGCTTACTGAAAAGTTTGACGACAATATAAATGATTCATTTTTTGTAAAATATGTTTGCAGACAGCAAAATATTAATACCGTTTTTCCTGCATTTACTTTAAACCCCTTGTATGCTGAAAAGATAAACGCTTACAATTATTATTTGCAATATGGCGGCTATCCTGCATTGACTGATAAAGATTTAACCAATGATGAGCGTGAAGAATGGCTGAATATGTATGTAAAAACATTTTTGGAACGCGATATACGCGATTTGGCTTCATTCCGCGATTTAGAACCGTTTGTAAAATTACAGCAATATTTGGCAAACGCCACAGGAAATTTGGCAAATTTTTCGTCAATAGCAAAAGAAACAGGAGTGAGCGTGCCTACGGTGCAACGATATGTGAAATATATGGAGATAAGTTACCAAATCGTTGAACTGCCTGCGTGGTTTGCAAATCCGATAAAAAAATTAGTAAAATCGCCTAAAGTTCATTTTTTGGACAATGGAGTTTTGCGTGGAGTTTTACAAAAAAAAGGCGCAATAACAGGAAATGAGTACGAAAGCGCGATAATTGCAGAAATTTATAAACAGATAACCGCTTATCGTTTGCCGCTTGCCTGTTATCATTTGCGTACGCAGGACGGACGCGAGGTTGATTTGTTACTCGAAGCCGAAGACTGTTTTATTGCAATAGAAATCAAAGCGACAAATAATGTAAACCGAACTGATGCCAAACATCTTATTGATTTACAGAAACTTTTGAATAAACCATTAAGACACGCTTTTGTTCTGTCCAACGATGTGCGAAAACAGGAGATAAACGAAAATATCACAGCAATGCACGCAGCAGAATTTTTATGTTAAAATAAATAAATTTTATGCAACTACTAGTTTCAATATCTAATGAATAATAACACAAAACTTCTGAAAAATTATTTTTTCCCAATTTTTTTATCCATTTTAAATTGAATTTTTATAAATCTGTTTGTAAATAAAAAAAATCATGTATTTTTGCAAAATGGTAACTTTGTGGCAAATTTATAATATTATAATATCAGAAAAATATATAACTTTGCATTTTGGAATTTTAATGCTGTTAATTACACAATGTTTGTCCGTATGGCAATTGTATGTAAAGCGCAGCAAACTCACGGCAAATAAAACAGAATATTAATATAAAAATAAATTAAATAAAAATGGCACAAAAAGAATTTTTCCCTATGATTGGGAAAGTAAAATTTGAAGGAAAGGATTCTAAAAATCCTCTTGCGTTTCGATATTATGACGCTGAAAAAGTGATTAACGGACGCAAAATGAAAGACTGGTTGAAATTTTCGCTGGCTTGGTGGCACACTCTTTGTGCCGAAGGCGGCGACCCATTTGGACCTGGTACTCAAAAATTCCAGTGGAATGAGCAAACCGATGTTTTGGCGCGTGCAAAAGATAAAATGGATGCAGGTTTTGAATTTATGCAGAAATGCGGCATTGAATACTATTGCTTCCATGATGTAGATTTAATTGACGATGCGGACAACATTGAAACCTACGAAAAAAACTTCAGAGACATTGTTGCTTATGCAAAGCAAAAACAGGCTGAAACAGGTATAAAACTTCTTTGGGGTACGGCAAACGTGTTTTCGCACAAACGTTACACCAATGGCGCGGCTACAAATCCAGATTTCAACGTTGTAGCGCGTGCGGCTGTGCAAATTAAAAATGCTATAGACGCAACAATCGAACTTGGCGGTACAAATTATGTGTTTTGGGGCGGACGCGAAGGGTATTACACTTTACTGAACACCGACCAGAAACGCGAAAAAGAACATCTTGCGCAAATGCTGACTTTGGCTCGCGATTATGCCCGCTCAAAAGGATTCAAAGGTACATTTCTGATTGAACCGAAACCTATGGAACCGACAAAACATCAGTATGATGTTGATGCTGAAACTGTTATCGGTTTCCTGCGCCACTACGGATTAGACAAGGATTTCAAATTGAATATTGAAGTAAATCACGCTACTTTGGCAGGGCATACATTTGAACACGAACTCGCGTGCGCTGTTGATGCAGGCATGCTCGGCTCTATTGATGCCAATCGCGGCGATTATCAGAACGGTTGGGATACCGACCAGTTCCCGATTGACCAGTATGAACTTGTGCAGGCAATGATGCATGTTATCCGCAACGATGGGTTGCACAATGGAGGAACAAACTTTGATGCCAAAACGCGCCGCAGCAGTATTGATTTGGAAGATATTTTCATTGCACACATTGCAGCAATGGACGTTATGGCGCGCGCGCTCGAAACAGCAGCCGATATTTTGAACAATTCGCCTATTAAAAAGATGGTCGCAGAGCGCTATTCTTCGTTCAACAGCGGCAAGGGCAAGGAGTTTGAAACAGGTAAACTGAAACTCGAAGACCTTGTTGCCTATTCAAAAGCCAATGACGAACCAAAAATGATTTCAGGCAAACAGGAATTGTATGAGGCTATTGTCAATATGTACATTTAATTTTATTGACAACAATTGATACTTTTTTAACAGTGTGGAGGCAAAACTTTACACTGTTAATTTTTTTTGTATTAATTTTTTGTAATTGTGTCATTTTTTGGTCGTGAACTGATTTTTGGCGTACCTTTCTCAAAATGCTGATAATCATATTTTTGTGAAAAATTTCCTCCCCAGCGAAATCCAAACTCTTTGAATTTCAATACAATTGGGTGCTTTGCGCTCAAAGTTCCTGCTTGCGAAGGTTCATAATTTCCATTTTTTGGTTCAATGCGTTGCTTAAATTTATACACAGCAGGATTTTGGCGCGGATTTATATCAATAGCCAGCCCGTCGGCGTGGAACGAATAAGACTTATTTCTGTAGCAAAACGCCGAAGTGTTGTTGTTTTCCATTGACAATTCATCATTCCAACCGTATTTTACAATGGGAATTACGCTTTGTACAGGAAATTTTTGCTCTTTTATAAATTCAAAAATTTGCGCCACATCATCGGCAATTTTTTTATTCAAAAGCAATTGTCCGCGATGCAGTTTATTGTCTGTAGAATAATAAGTTACCTCAATTAAAACCAATTGCTCTAATGTGTTTTTCGGCGCACGCGAATTGATAATCGCCTCTTCAAAAGTATAATTACAATCAACAATTACAGTATCTTGCACATTTTCAGCCGATTGTACGGTTTTGTTTTTATTATTGTCATTACAGGAAGTCAAAACAACAACAATAAAAACAAGCAGAAAATAATATTTTTTCAAAAAAAGAAACATTGGGCAAAGTTAGGATTTTTTTGTAAATTATTTTTCAAACCATAAAAATATATTTTAAAAAATTAACTCGCTGCAAATCATAAATCAAAAATCAGTAAATATTTTGTACTTTTGTTTTTGCAAATTTTAAAATATATTATGACAGTTAAAACCTTTATTTTCAATCCTGTACAGGAAAATACTTATGTTGTTTTCGACCAAAGTCGTCAAGCGGTAATTATTGATGCAGGCTGTATCTTTGAAAACGAATTCCGCCAAATTGACAGTTTTATTGAATACAATAACCTGAAAATCAAACATTTGTTAAATACACATTTACATTTCGACCATATTTTGGGCAATAAACACATTGCTGAAAAATACGGCGTTCTGCTTGAGGCGCATCAAAGCGACGAATTTATGATTGATACACTTGGCGAAACTCTGGAAAAATTTGGCGTAAGTCTTAAAGTTCAGGGACAGCCTATTGGAAGTTATCTTACAGAAAATGACATAATTAAGTTTGGAGATTCGGAATTGAAAATTTTTCACGTACCCGGTCATTCGCCCGGAAGTTTGTGTTTTTACAATGAGGCTGACGGCATTTTGTTTTCGGGTGATGTGTTGTTTCGCGGAACTGTAGGGCGGACGGATTTACCTTACGGCAATTATAACCAACTGATTACCAATATCGAAGCAAAACTTATGAACTTGCCAGACCAAACTGTTGTTTATCCCGGACACGGCTCGCCCACAACTATTGGCGAAGAGCGGAAAAATAATCCTTATCTGTAATTCTTTTTGTTTTATAACTATTTGACAATTAACACTTTGCAAAATAAAATCCAAGAAAATTGAAATTTTTAATGAAATTCGGTTGTTTTCAAAGAAAAATAGTGTAATTTTGCAGCCTTAAATTTTTAAATAATAATCTATAAATTTTCAACTAAAAAAATGAACAAATTAGTAAAATTTTCAACTTTAATGCTCTTTGCAGCATTGATTTTTGCAGGGTGCAAAAAAGATGAACCTGCTAATTATGCCGACGACATTGTAGGCGTGTATGTTGGACAACTTATGGTCACAGCGAGTGGTGTTACGTCTAATGTTGACAATGCTACTTTGGTTGTAACACGTGTTGCTAACGACAAAGTTAATATTAAAGCAGATATGACTTCTTTTGGTGTTGGTGAAGTTAATTGCGAAGCTAAAGTAACAAAATCGGGTAACGATTACAATGTTGAAGGTACAAGCGAAGTGCTTACCTTTTCTGTAGTCATTTCAGGTAATATATCCGAAAATGGTAATGCAATCATAAATATCAATGTAGCAACAGATACAACACCTGCGATACAAATGGCATCTGCAATATTCACAGGACAGAGGCAGTAAATTATTGTAGCACAATAAAAAATCTCATTTTATAAAATAAAAAAAATGTAAAAAAACGCCGTTATTAGTGGCGTTTTTTTGTTTTTTAAAATTTATATCCAAAATTCAACGCGAAATAAATTGGGTGCATTGCAAAACTCATTGTTTTAAAATCTTTTGGAAAAATAGAATTTATTCCCCAGGTGAAATCCAAGCCTGCAAAAAGATGTGGAAACGCCTGAAATTCTGTGCTTGCCTGAATGCCATAATTCCATTTTACAAGGTGTTCGTAAAAATCGTAAGGTGCGCTTAAAATTTCCATTTTTTCGCCTGTGGGGTTACCCACGCGCAGATAACCATCGTAAACATCACCCGAAAATGCGCCGCTGATAAGGTACGAAATATATGGTCCGAGTTTGATTCCCCAGCGTTGTGCAGGCTTGAACACTGCCAAAACAGGTAGCGTGAGATACGAATTATTTACTGTCGTTTTTACTCCGCCATACCAAACGCCCGCAATCGAGCCGTCCTGTTGAATCAGTTCCATTGCATAATTCTTGACTTGCGCCTGAGTTTTCATTCCTTTTTGCTCCATTTTCAACCCAAAACTCAACGCCCACTGTTTATCAAAACTTTTTTGTATTTCTGCTTCTAACATCAAGTTTAACAGCGGATTGAAACTGTTAATTTTCTGAATTTCGAGTGGAACAGGTATGGGCGACATTCCGCCAATGAGCACTCCCGCTTTTACTCTGTACTCCACTCCTGCAGCCAATGAGCGCAAAATTCCGTGCGTATAGTCCTTTATCGGCTCGTTTTCTGTTTGCGCAAATAAATTTATTTGCAAAAAAGAAAAAACTGTTATTAAAATTGCAATTATTTTTTTCATCTTTTAAAAATTATTCTTGATATTTATCTGATATTCAATTATTTATATTGGCACAAACACTACTTTTTTTGTTTTAAAATATTCTTCTTTAAAAAAATCATTTATTGCGTATGTTTGCGCAATATTTTTAAACGGTAAAATTTCGTGTGCCAATTCGCCGCCTTTAAGACAAATAAGTCCGTTTGGCAAAGCGTTTTTTTGTTCTTTGGAAATATTTTTTTTAATAATTTTAACTAAATCGGCAAGCGGCATAACTGCACGACTTACTGCATAATCAAATTTTCCATGTTCTTCTTCTGCGCGTAATTGCTTAATTTCTACGTTTTTCAGTTCAAGCGATTTTGAAACTTCTGTAGCCACTTTTACTTTTTTACCAACGCTGTCAATTAAAGTAAAATTAACATTTTCAAATAAAATTGCAAGCGGAATTCCGGGAAATCCGCCACCTGTTCCAACATCTAAAATTTTTGTATTATTCTTAAAATTAATAACTTGCGCAATTGCCAACGAATGCAGAACGTGATGAATATACAAATTTTCAATATCGCGCCGCGAAATTACGTTAATTTTTGCATTCCAATCGGAATACAGCGCAAAAAGCGCATCAAATTGCGCCTTTTGCACATTGGAAAGCCATTGAAAATATTTAAAAATTTCTTGCATAAATTTTTAATTTAATTCTTTTTTCCTCATTAAAAATCTCGCAATGCGGCGGGTGTGTTGCGAAAGTAAAATTTCTCTGCCTGAAGTAGTTTCATTCTCAATTTCGGTATTTGTGCCGCGAATTGTTAAAAGTTCGAGATTGTGATTGTATATAACTAAATAATCGTTGAAAAGTTCATCAAGGGCAGCAGGCAAATAACGTGTGTTATCAACACATACAGAGATGCTTACAGCAGAACTTTGAATCAATGAAACTTTAATTCTGTGTTTGTTCAACACCGAGAACACGTGCGATAAACTGTCCTCCAGCACAAACGAAAAATCGCGCGGGCGAATGCTCACAAGCGTTTGATTTTCACGCAAAATCAACACAGGAACATCAATTGCGTGCGCCGTTTGCGCTTTAATCACCGAACCGAATTCGGCAGGTGCATAAAACGGACGCACAAAAAGCGGAATATTAGCATTTTCAAGCGGTTTGATGGTTTTCGGGTGAATAATTTGCGCGCCGCTGTAAGCAAGTTCCACTGCATCGGCATAAGTCAATTCAGGAATTAAAACCGTGTTTGGAAAAATTCGCGGGTCGGCATTTAAAATTCCCGGAACATCTTTCCAAATTGTAACGCTTTGCGCATCAAGCAAATTGCCCACAACTGCCGCCGTATAATCCGACCCTTCACGCCCAAGAGTTGTAGCATCGCCTTTGAGATTTGCGCCGATAAAACCTTGCCCAATAAAAATTTTATATTGCTTAAAATCAACTGCTTCGCGCAATTTTTTGCGGCTTTGCTCCATATTTACATTTGCTTCGCGAAAATTACTGTCGGTAATAAGCAGATGCCTCATATCCAACCACTTATTATCAACTTTTTGTGTTTTTAAATAAGCGGAAATAATTTTTGTAGAAATAATTTCTCCATAAGAAACGAGGCGGTCGTACCAGCGGTCGTAATCATCGCCTATTCCATTGATAATCAGTTTTTTTATTTCAGTAAAAAGCGGATTGAGAATTTCGTCCGTTTCTTTTTCAGAATAAAAAATTTGATTGCAAATTCCGCGATGAAATTGCTCAATCTCAATCATTTGCGCTAATGCTTCGTTCTTTTCGGCTCGCATAAAAGCATCAAGTACGCGTTCCATTGCATTTGTTGTTTTCCCCATTGCCGAAACAACGATAAACATATTTTGAGAATTACCTGAAACTATTGATACAATGTTTTTTATACCTTCTGCCGAGCGCACAGACGCGCCTCCAAATTTATAGACAACCATTTATTTTTATTAAAAATTAAAATTTAAAATATTTTTACAAAATTACAAAAAATTATTTACCTGAATACGAATCGTAAGTATTCATTATTTTTTTTACAAAAGATGCTGCACTTGCACCTCGCAGCGGTCCGTATTTGACAACGGGGTCGTTGTAATATTCAGGTTCATTTTTTTTGATTAAAAAATATTCAACATTTCCGTCCCAAATTTGTGGATTGCGCCCATGTTTTTTTGTCAGTTCAATAGCATCAAAAATATGTGCAGGACCAACATTGTAGGAGGCAAGAATAAATTTTTTGCGCTCTGTGAGGTCTTCAATGCTGCTGAAATTCCGTTCCAAATACTTTAAATATTTTGTTCCCGCCTGAATATTTTCGCGTGCATGGTAAAAAACAGAATCGGTGAGTCCCATTTTCCTTGCAGTAACGGGCATAAGTTGCATCACTCCAACTGCTCCCGCCCACGAAGTAAGGTCGGGTTTAAAGCGCGATTCTGCATTTGCCACCGCCGCCACAAGCCGCCAATCCCAACCAATATTTTTTGCGTATTCTTTAAAATAATCATCATAGGGCGAAATACTGCCGCGCGGAATGTGTATTTGTTGTTCATTTGCAAGTTGAAAATTCCGTTGCCAATATTTTTGGCGAAGTCGGTTAATGAGTTTGCGAGTTGATTTATTGTTTTCCCATTCTTCTATAACTTTTTGTAAATCAATGCTTTGATTGCTAACCAACCAACCGTTGCGCTGATAAAATCCAACGTGCAGCGAAAGGTCAAGTTTGCGGTAAATAGACTTGAAAAGCAGTGCGGTGTTGTAATAAGCAAGCGTGTAATCTATGCTGTCGAGGGCGACAAGTTCAATCAAATCTTCGCTTGTAATAGTATCTGGCGCATAAACAATATTAATTCCGCCGCCAAATTCCTGATTTAGATTCTTTAACCGCTCGGCAAAAACCGAATTTTGCTTTACGGTAACAGTTTTTCCGTTAAGTTCTCCGATGTTTGCAAGCGAGTTGTCGCCGCCTTTTTGCACCAAAATTTGATATGAATCGGGTTGCTGGAAGACAAAAGTCAAATTTCGCTTTAACTCTTTGGTTTGCACTACATTATAAGCGGCAATATCAACTTCGCCATTATCCAAAAGAGCCGCCATTTCCTGTTCGCTGGCTGCAAGCGAAATTTTTATAGGCAAATTCATATATTTTGCCAAATTTTGCGCCAATTCGTAGTCAAACCCCATAAATTCGTCCTGAAAAAAGAAATAAGCCGTTGGGCTGTACATAGTTACGACACGTAAAGTATCCGCAGGCAGCGGACGTGTTGTCGGATTTTCATCTTTATTATTATTTTTACAGGAAAAAAGAACAATAAAAATGAAAATAATTATCTGTAAATGCCTTAAAATCTGTTTCATACAAATTCAATATTATTGTTATCAATTGTTTCAAAACCATTTAACCGCAAAAAAACCTGCACCGTTGCCACCACGTCTTTTTGACAATAAGTTGCAATTCGCTGCAAATCATTTTCTTTGTAAAAAACGTTCGCCACCATACTGCCGTCAATGTCGTCTTTTGGCGTTGGAATGTCAAGAATTGTTGTCAGCAGTTTTAACGAAGTGTAATTTTTCATATCTCCGAATTTCCACATATCAAGCGTATCCAAAAACGAAAGTTCCCATGACTTTTTGCCTGCAATCTGCAAAATTTTAGGCAACCATATCTTATTGATAATCATACGTCTGCAAAGATAAGGCACATCAAATTCCTTGATATTGTGTCCGCAAAGAGTGTGGGCAGGCGTTTTACAAAATTTTTGCAAAAGAGAATTGAAATTAATTAACAGAGTTCGTTCGTCTTTATCGGCAAATGAGGTAAGGCGAAAAGAAGTTTTTTCATTATTTTCAAAAATGAAACCTGCTGAAATACAGATAATTCTGCCAAATTCTGAATAAATTCCTGCGTTTTGTTCAAAACTCTGTGCCGAAGTTTTTTCGGCATATTTTTCTGGCTGCCGAAAAGCAAGTTGCGTAAATTTTTCGTCCCAGCAATGCTGCATTTCGTCTGATAAGTCGGCGTATGAAGCCGCTTGTGGAACGGTTTCGATATCAATAAACAGAATTTTTTTCAGTTTGGGATTCATTTATATATTTTTTGCAAAGTTACAAATTATTTTGATGAAAAAAATCCATCACCATTTTTAAAATTCAAAAATAATTTTTATTTTTGCAAAATTAAGACATTGATAAAATGGCGGTACACAACGATTTAGGCAAGCGCGGCGAAGAAATTGCAAAAGATTTTTTTGTATCGAAAGGATTTTCGATTCGTGATTCTAATTGGCGGTCGCATCATTTTGAACTCGATTTTGTTGCCGAAAACGATGAATTGGTCATAATGGTTGAGGTAAAAACGCGCATGGGAAACGCTTTTGGCGAGCCGGAAGATTTTATTACAGACGCGAAAATGAAACGTACTTTGCAAGCCGCGCACAATTATATTCTTGTTAATAAAATTGAGAAAAACACTCAAATAGATGTTGTAAGCATTGTTTTTGCAAAAAATGGCACACACCGCCTGACACATTTCCCCGATGCAATTACTCCTAAATGGTATTACAATTATTAATTCAAATTTATATATAAAATTTTGCAACTTGAAATCAGAAAATTTGAAATATTATCACATTGATTGTACGCCTTCTACCAACGTTTTGCTTGCTCAAATGGTGAAAACTGAAAATTTGCCATCGGGTTTTGTGTTAACAACCGATTTTCAATCGGCAGGTAAAGGGCAGGCAGGCAACAAATGGGAAACAGAATGCGGCAAAAACCTGACTTTCAGTATTTTATTTCGCCCAGAAAATTTAACAATTGATAAAAACTTTATTCTCTCGCAGGCAACTTCTTTGGCTGTAAAGTCGGTTCTTGATGAATATTTGCAGAAAAATTCAACTGAAAATTTTAAAATAAAATGGTCGAATGATATTTATTGGCGCGAAAAAAAAATTTGTGGAATTTTAATTGAAAATAATTTAAAAGGAAAACAAATTACACATTCAATTATCGGCATTGGGCTGAATATTAATCAGTTACATTTTTACAGCAATGCGCCGAATCCGATTTCGCTGTGCCAAATCACAGAGAGAAAAATTGACAATTTGAACGAAATTTTGGAAAAAATTTGTCAAAAAATTATTTTCTTTTTAAATGATAAAAATAATTACGAAAACATCAAATTGCAATATTTCAAATCTTTATATCGAAATGACGGTTTTTATAATTATCTAACACGTGAAACAAATCAATTTTTTTCTGCCAAAATCGTTGAAATTCAAGACGATGGACAATTAATTTTGGAAATGACCGAAGGTAACAAGCGCGGTTTTTATTTTAAGGAAGTAATTTTTGTTTGAAAAATAATTTTTATACCAAAGTTTTGTGTTAATTTTGCAAAATTAAAATTTAAAAAAATGAAACCAAACATAGCAATAGTTTGCGGGGGCGACTCCAAAGAGATAGAAGTTTCGTTCAGAAGCGCGGAAGGACTTTACGGCTTTATAGATAAAAATCGTTATAATTTATTCATTGTCAAGATTATAGGCAAAGAATGGACAGTTGAAATTTCCGATAAAAAATCTGCTTGCATCGACAAAAACGATTTCAGTTTTACACACAATGGAGTAAAAACCGTTTTCGATTTTGCGTACATCACCATTCACGGAACGCCCGGCGAAAACGGTATTTTGCAGGGATATTTTGAACTTTTGCGCATTCCGTATTCGTGCTGCGGCGTACTTGCAGCGGCTCTGACTTTTGATAAACACGCCTGCATCGAATATTTGAACAGTTTCGATATTATTTCTGCTGATTCGTTGGCTTTTACAAAAAACGACGAAATTGACATTGATTTTGTAAGCCAAGTAATTGATTTTCCGTGTTTTGTAAAACCTTCTACTGGCGGCAGCAGTTTTGGTGTCAGCAAAGTGAAATCTCAAAAAGACATGCAAACTGCTATAGATAAGGCATTTGCAGAAAGTGATAAAATTATGATTGAAGAGTTTATTCAAGGCAAGGAATTTACCTGCGGAATGTATCGCACGCGCGAAAAAACGGTGGTTTTTCCTGTTTCGGAAGTTGTGCCGAAAAATGATTTTTTCGATTATGATGCAAAATACAACGGCGCAGTTGAGGAAATTACCCCTGCGAGAATCACAAAAAAACTGTCAAAAGAAATTCAGGAGCAAACAGAAGAAATTTACGAACTGCTTAATTGTAAAGGAATTATCAGGATTGATTATATTGTTGATAAAGATAATCAAATTAATTTGCTTGAAGTGAATACAACTCCGGGAATGACTCAAACAAGTTTTATCCCGCAGCAAGTTCGCGCTGCAGGACTGAACATTACCGATGTTTTAACAGAAATTATTGAAAACGAACTCTCGTAAATGCCGTTTTTACATTGCATTTTTCAATAAGTTCGGTTGTGTTTCACTTACGATTATTGATATATTGCCATT